>CAXRJA010000065.1:0-7929 GCA_964230965.1 Acholeplasmataceae bacterium
AAATGTCCTGGAACTGTTTTAATATGCTTATTACATTCTTCTAACATGTGTTGATAATAAATGTTTGCTTGTTCAAATGGCATTGATTGACTAAATGAAGGACGATTGGTGCCTTTTGTCTCTCCATAGAGTGTGAATTGAGAAATGCACATCATTTGATGTTTTTTTGGATCGATCGCAAGATTCATTTTCCCGTAATCGTCTTCAAATAATCTTAATTTCATAATTTTTTCTACAGCTTTTGAAATGATATTGTAAGGATCTTCCTTATGAAAGCCTACATAGACTAAATAGCCTAATTCAATACTACCTATGATTGCATTATCCACTTTAACAGATGCATGCTTGACCCTTTGGATGACACATTTCATACAATTGCTCTTTCAACATTGAGTATTTCTTTAATTTTTTTCAAATTCACTAAGATACTTTGGATATCTTCCAAATTATTGACCATAATTCGTACTAAGTATTGAGAGTCTAATGCTTGATTTTGATTCACTTTTACTTCAACTATTGATACAGATTGTGCATTAATCGTTTGAACGATTGATCCAAGTAAATCATGTCTTTGTAAACTTGTAATATTGATCCAAACAGGATATTTTCTTGTGATTTTTGTTGCCCATTCAACTGAAATAAAGCGTTTTTTATCGAGTGCTTCGATATTTGGACAAAAATTTGCATGTGTCACAATTCCACTTGTTTTAGAAACAAATCCGATCACACCATCCCCCGGTACAGGCGAACAACAGTTTGCAAGTTTAATTTGTGGTTTTCGTAAACCTTCAACAGCAATCCCTGTCTCACTATGCGTTATGAGTTGCTTAGAAGCCTTTTCCATTTGACGTTGTAAATAGACTTCTTTATCAGGTGCAATACCCATAAGTTTTGCAGCAACTGTTTTTACACTGACAAGTCCTTTACCAATTTCAAGATATAAATCTTCTAAGTTTTGAACAAGGTTTTTTTCAAAATATTCCTTTGCAAAAGCGTCATCAATTGTGTCAGTAATCTTTTGACTTGTTAATTCGCGATCAAGCATTTGCTTACCTAGTTCGATCAAATCTTCTCGATGTTCTTTATTTAAAAATGATTTGATTTTATGTTTTGCATGTGATGATTTTGCGATTTTCAGCCAGGCATCACTTGGTCCTGATGCATTTTTATTGGTTTTTACACTAACGATGTCCCCTGTTTTTAAACTATAGTCAAGTGTAACAATTCTGTTATTTACGGTTGCACCAACCATTTTATGACCCACATCGGTATGAATACGATATGCAAAATCAATTGGCGTTGCACCTTTAGGTAACTCGATGACTTCACCTTTCGGTGTAAATACATAAACATTGGCTTCTAAAATATCACCTTTAACAGTATTGACAAAGTCTTCTGCATCTTCAGATTCTTCTTCATCAGAGGAAATCTTTAATAATTCTCCATACCATTTTAGTTTCTGAGCAATTTCAAATTGCTCTTTATCTTTTGAATAAGCTTTATTTTCTTTGTAAGCCCAATGTGCTGCAACACCATATTCAGCAATATCATCCATTTCCTTTGTTCTTATTTGAACTTCAAATAACGTACCATCTTCTGCAAGTAATGTCGTGTGAAGCGATTGGTACATATTAGGTTTTGGAACCGAAATATAATCTTTAAATCTTCTTGGAATAGGCGTATAATTCGCATGAATCAAACCTAAAACTTGATAACAAAACTCAATTTTAGGAACGATGATACGAATAGCTAATAAGTCATAAATATCTTCAAATGCACGTTGATCACGTACCATTTTTTTATAGATAGAAAAAATATTTTTAATTCTACCTTTAATCGAGTAATCAACTAATTGATGTTCTTTCATAAGTGACTGAATTTGAGCAATAATAGAATCAATAGATTGCTCACGTTCATCTTTTTTTGATTTTATTAAATTTGCAACACGATAATACATCGTTTGATCGGTATATCTTAGTGCAATATCTTCTAATTCTGCTTTAATTTTAAAAATCCCGAGTCGATGCGCAATCGGCGCATATATTTCTAAAGTTTCTCTAGCAATATTGACTTGTTTTTCAGCTGGCATGGATTCTAATGTACGTACATTATGAAGTCTATCTGCAATTTTAATAAGTACAACACGTATATCTTTTGCCATCGCGAGCAACATTTTTTGAATATTTTCAGCTTGTGTTACAACTGATTGAAAATGAATTTTAGATAGTTTTGTGACACCATCAACAAGTTCTTGTACATCTTTATCAAATACTTTTTCAACTTCATCTAATGTATATGACGTATCCTCTACAACATCATGTAGTAAAGCCGCAATGAGCGTTTGAGGGCCTGCATGAAGATCAGCTAAAATAATCCCCACCTCTATTGGATGGGTAATATACGGTTCACCTGAACGTCTTAATTGACCTTCATGAAATTTTTTCGCGATAAAATACGCTTTTTCTATACGAGCGATACTGTCTTCATTTTTTATGTAATTGTCAAAAGATTCTTTTAATCTTAAGAATAATGCATCCATAGTTCCTCGCTAATAGTGCATAAGTGTTAAAATTGGATAATTACGAATTTTTTCTCTTCCTTTAAGATCATCTAATTCGATGACACAAACAATACCAGCAACAATCGCACCTTTTGATTCTATCAGTTTAATGGTTGCCTCAATGGTACCTCCAGTTGCTAACAAATCATCTACAATAACAATACGTTGACCACGTTCAATGGCGTCTTCATGCATACTTAAAGAATTTGATCCATACTCTAAATCATAAGCATATGTAATTGCTTTTCGAGGCAATTTACCTGGTTTTCTTATTGGAACAAATCCGATATTCAAATCATATGCAACAGGTGTTCCAAAAATAAATCCTCTCGCTTCGGGACCACAAATGACATCCGCATTATGTTCTTTAGCAAACATGGACATTTGTTTAATCGCATAATGAAAAGCTTCTCCATTTTGAAGTAATGGTGTTATATCTCTAAATAATATGCCTTCTTTGGGAAAATCAGGTACATTTGCAACAAAATTCTTTAAATTCATTTTCATCACCTTTTTGAAGTCTTTTCTTAATGATAATTATACCTTAAAAACCCTTAATAAACAAGTAAACTAAAAAAAAGACACATCTGTGTCTTCATTGTTCTATAGAAATTAATACTGGAATTGTAATTGGGTTTCTTTTTGTTTTTTGATATACAAATCTCGATACTTCGTTTCTCATCTCGCGTTTGAATTCATTCCAAGAAATATATTTAGATTTCAAAAATGGAGTCGCTGTTTCATAAAATAAAGCCTTAATCTCCTCTAAAAGCGTTTCAGAAGATTGGATATAAACAAATCCTTTGGTAACAATCTCAACATCACCGATAATCGCTTTTTTCTTAGGATCAATATGTGCAACAAGCAATAGAACGCCATCTTCTGATAATAATTCCCTATCTTTCATCACAAAGTCATTGACATCACCAACGGAGGTACCATCAATTAAAATTTCACCTACTTTGATATCTTTGTGACCAACATACATTTCATTTTCTTTAAAATTTACAACATCACCATTCTCTAAAAGTAAAATATGACCCTCTTCATAATTAAGTGATTTTGCAAGTTCTCTAAGTGCGTACTGATGTCGATACTCTCCAATGGTTGGAATGATGTATGTTGGTTTAAGTAGTGAAATCATCATTTTGATTTCTTCGTGTGATGCATGATTATAAGAAAGCAATTTTTTATCAATCACTGATATTTTTGCATCACTTCTATATAAAATATCTAAAGTTCTCGCTGCCATTTTTTCCGTACCAGGAACGGGAGCAGTTAGTAATACAACCGTATCGTTTTCATCAACATGCAACAATCGATCTTGTTTTTTACACATACGTTGCAACATGTAAAATGGTTCATGACGGCTACCAGTAACAATCGCAACAATATCTTTATCATCATTTTTATGCTTATCATCAATAAATTTTAAGTTAAGCAAGTTTTTTTCTGGAATATTTAAATACCCTTCAGAAATCGCAATATCAACGATACGTTGTGCACGTCTACCAATGATCGCAATACGCTTATTATGCGCTAAACAAATATCGACTACTTTTTGTATCTTATGTAAATCTGAAGAAAAAACACTTACAATGATACGTCCATCTGCATTTGTAAAAATACTTGATAAATGCTGGGCAAGATTTAAACTCATACCGCCAACAAGATGTGTTGTAGAGCCTATCGATTCAATGAGTAATGCTAATACATTTTTCTCAGCTATTTCATTGATCTTTTTAAAATCGGTTTGATATCTAGGATCACCACTTTGTTCAAATGTGAAATCACTTGTATAAACAATAACACCCTTTGTCGTATGGATAGCGATACCAATAGACTCAGGTATGTTGTGAGTTGTATTAAAAAATGTAAATCTCACATGATCAAATTTTACAATAGAATGCTGGTGTATGACATTAAGTGTCAATGTCGATAAATCAAAATTTTCCTCAATTAAACGATCTTTTAATACTTGCATGGTAAATTTTGTTGCATACACAGGCACATTGAGATCTTTTAAAATATGTGGTAAGGCACCGATATGATCTTCGTGAGCATGGGATAAGAAAATACCCTTGATTTTATGTTGAACACGAATGAGCATGCGATAATCTGGAATAATCTCATCAACACCGAATAATTCTTGTGTTGGATACTTAATACCAGCATCTAAAATATAATAGTTTCCTGCAATGTCAAAGACATACATGTTTTTACCATTTTCACTCAATCCACCTAAAGCGAAAAAACGAATATTATTCATAAAACTTCCTTGTAACGAGATTTTACTTAAATTATATCACACTTTTATTTTTTTCTTAGAAATACTTCTTACCATGATACAATAAAATTAGGTGGTATATGAATTATCCAAACAAGAAAAAATCATTTGAAAAAGTAATTTCGACATCTAAATTAGGAATGACACTTGAGACAGATATCAATCTAACAAATACATATTATTTAGAAAAAAAGATTGCTGTCATACACAAAAAACCAACACCTGTCCAAGTCGTAAAAGTTAGTTATCCTTCGAGAAATAAAGCAAAAATTATAGAAGCGTATTATAAAACACCTTCCACAACTGACTATAATGGTATCTATAAAGGATACTATATTGATTTTGATTGCAAAGAAACCAATCATAAAACATCCTTACCTCTAGCCAATATTCATAAACATCAACAACAACATCTAAAAGATGTTTATAACCAGGGTGGTATAGCATTTCTTATTGTGCATTTTAAAAGGCACCAAAAATACTTTTTGATGCCTTACCTAAGTTTGAAGCCTTATTTCGATCAAGAAATTAAGCGACAGTCAATCCCTTTTGATGATTTTGTAAAAAAAGGGCTTGAAATACCGTTTGGACTTATGCCGAGATTAGATTACCTTAAAGCGATAGATCAAATGATAAGCGCTTTATCACACGATGATAAATAGGATACATGATCACGACAGATATAAGAAATGTTGTGATTAAATAAATCGCATTATATCCTAAACTATATCCAAATACGTTTCCATTAAATATTTCAAATATATTTGTCGCAATATTAGGATCTGCATTACCACTTTCTACTTCACTTACTGCATATGCAATCGAGCTTGACCACAAAATAACACCAGATAAAGTCGCCGATAGTAACCTTAACGTAATGACCAAACCAAATCCTAATATGACATTTTTAAAAGTTTTATATTTTTCATAAAACACACCAGACAATCCGATTACCGTAAAAGGAATGACATAGTCTAATAAAACTAACAATAAGATTTTATCAAATCCCCATGTCTCACCAGTCCATGACTCCAATGTGACACGCAAAGCATCAAGATATACAATATAATCTGCAGAGAAATTATACATTGCATATATGAATCCAGCGATTAAACCATGTTTATATCCAAACAGGATACCAACAAATACAAGTGGAATAATGGATATACCGAAAAATTTTCCACCAAACGGCATACTTAAATTGAGTATTGGAATTGCTGAACCAATAACATCAATCACAACTGCAATACTAATGAGTCCTGCAGTTAAAACTAAAGATCTTGCACTGACTTTTTTCATAAATTGCCTCCTTTAAATAAAAAAATTTCTATGGCAACATAGAAATAAAGTAACATTGAGTGTTACACTATCCCATGCTGGCATTATCCAGTCAGGTATACGAGTCGAAATAAATTCCTCTCAGCTTACGCTCCCCGTAGTGTATTTAAATGTTAACATGATAATTCATTTATTTCAAAAAAAGCGCTCTTTCTATTTTCAAAATAATTTTTTGTATTTTTAAATAATTTATGTTATAATGAAAATATGAAAGGAGTTATTTTATGAGTTTTCAGTGGTTTAATGAAAAACCTAAAGAAGTCATTGTTACTCTAGCATCTGGGAATATTACATTAAATAAACAAGCATCTACATACTTTGAACATGCTTTTAATGTCATGCTTGGTGTCGATGCAACGACACAAAAGATTGCGATTAAGCCACTTTCTAAGGCTGAAGCAATGAGTCATGCAATTCCAGACAACAAAAAATATAAGATTACAATTCGTTCGTCTTATGCACGTATCACCAACAAAGCTTTTATGGAAGAAATCATGGCACTTTCTGGATTAAACTTATCAGAAGAATCCATTAAATATCCGGCGATTTGGGACAACAAAGAACAGCTTCTTGTGATCGATCTTAAAGGAGGTCAATTAAAATGATGGAAGTTTTAATATGGTTTTGGTTAGGTCTATTTCTATTAGCTGTGATCTTTGAAGCAGCGACAGTTGATTTTGTGGCAATTTGGTTCGCAGTCGGTTCAATTCCTGCTTTTATACTAGCATTAATTGGGGCACCTGTTTGGCTTCAAGTGAGTGTGTTTTTAATTGTTACGATTATATTAATTGCATTTACAAGACCATACATGCTCAAATATTTTAAGAAGAATCAAATCAAAACTAATGTATATACAATGATTGGAAAAACAGCAGTAGTAAGCGAAGCCATTACACCGAATACTGTTGGCTCTGTCAAAGTAAGAGGGCAAGTTTGGTCAGCAATTGCATCTGCTTCAATTTCTGTTGGAACAGAAGTTAGAATTTTAGAGATTGAAGGCGTAAAACTTATTGTAGAAACAATAGAAACATAAAAAAAATAAAAAGGAGAGAAAGATTATGTTCGTTACCGCAATTATTATTTTTGTATTCATCGTACTTATTTTGTTAGTCTCAAGTTTTAGACTTGTATCTCAAACAAATATGTTCGTTGTCGAAAGACTAGGTGGTTATCTTACCACTTGGGATGTTGGGATTCACTTTTTAATTCCTTTCGTAGATCGTGTGGTTTCCCAAGTCTCTATGAAAGAACAAATTAGAGACTTTGCACCTCAACCTGTTATTACGAAAGATAACTTAACGATGCAAATTGATGCAGTTGTCTTCTTCCAAGTGACAGACCCTAAACTTTTTGCATATGGTGTAAATAACCCACTTGCAGCGATAGAAAATTTATCTGCAACAACATTACGTAACATTATTGGTGATCTTGACTTAGATCAAACATTAACATCTCGTGATTTAATAAATACCAAAATGCGTGCGATTTTAGATGAAGCCACAGATCCATGGGGTATTAAGGTTAATCGTGTCGAAGTTAAAAACATTATTCCACCGAAAGATATTCGTGAAGCACTAGAGAAACAATTACGTGCAGAACGTGAAAAACGTGAAGCTATCCTTAATGCCGAAGGTGATAAACGTGCTGCAATCCTGATTGCTGAAGGTGAGGCTGAAGCAGTTGTATTACGTGCTAATGCTGCAAAACAAGAGCGAATTCTTGCAGCTGAAGGTGAAGCAGAAGC
>CAXRJA010000066.1:0-5439 GCA_964230965.1 Acholeplasmataceae bacterium
CATGAAGATTGTGATATGGTATTTTATGGAAGACTATTATTACGAGATCCTTTTTATTTTATAAGACACCTCGATTCACTTGAATTTCCAACCCCATACAAACGTGGAAAACTCATACCCCAAAAGGAGAAAGCATGAAAATATCAGTAGGTGGCATGATTGCCTCAGGAAAATCAACCCTAGTTAAAAGACTTGGAGAACAACTTCAATTGCCTGTCATGGAAGAGTTTGAAAAAGATGATGAAGTTTTTAATACATTACTCAAATGGTTATATGAGAAAAAAGATAATGTAGAGATGTTACTACAAATTTATTTTATTCATAATCATTGGCTCAACCAACAAAAATATGATGGTAATTTTATTGTGGATAGAGACTTAATTGAACATTGGCTATTCGCGTATCATAATTTAAGAAATATGCCAACCATCATGAATATGTATAATGGTGTCTTTCATTCATATATGAACCAAATTAAACATCCGGATGTATACATTATTTTAGATGTGAATTGGCAAGAATTTGAAGATCGTGTCATGAAACGTGGTCGGGAACAAGAAATTGAAAATTTCGAATTGAATAAAGCATATTTCCAAGCACTTATATCTGATTACACACATAAAATTGTATCTCAATGTTCTGTATACGGTATTCCATATAAAGTCATCGATACGAATCAAAAAACAGAAGAAGAAGTCCTTGCTGAAGCATTAGAAATCATTCAAAATTTAAAATCGTAGCAATACGATTTTTTTTATGGAAACATTTCCACAAAGTTGATATATAATAACCATATAGGAGTGAAAATGCCAAGTATTAAAGATGTTGCATTAAAAGCAGGTGTTGGTATCGCAACCGTATCAAGAGTCATCAATCAATCTGGCTATGTGAAAGAGGCAACAAGAATCAAAATTGAAAAAGTCATCAAAGAGTTAGAGTTTAAACCGAATGAGATTGCACGATCCATGACACAACAAAAAAATAGAATTGCTGCGTTTATTCTTCCAAATACAAAGCATTTATTTTTTGGTGAACTTTTATTTGAAGTTGAGTCTGCTTTATATGAAAAAAACTATAAGCTGATGGTATGCAATTCAAGTGAGCAATTAGAAAAAGAACTTATTTATATTGATATGTTAAAATCCAATCGTGTGGATTCTATGATTTTACTCACAAATAATGATATTGAAGAACATTTAGATAAAAAGTATCGCATCATATCCTTTGACCGAATCTTTGAAGGGATACCATGTGTTGCATCCGATAATTACACAGGTGGAAAATTAGCAGCAGAACATTTAATCGAACGTGGCGCAAGAAAATTTATGTTTATCGGAGATGATCAACAAGGATCACATACCATTGTAAAAACGGAAGTATCAAAACGACGACTTGCCTTCAAAGAGACATTGAAAAAACATGGATATACGGATCTTATCGAGGTAGAATATCCTCTTGGCAATTATATTGACATACCGGATGATGTTCAAGAACAAGTGCTTAAACATCATGAAGTTGATGGTATTTTTTGTATTTCAGATACCGTTGCTGCGAGAGTTATTAAAACAATAGAAAGTTCGGGTAAACGCGTACCTGAAGATGTAAAAGTGATTGGTTATGATGGCGGTAGAAGTTTTTTAAATTTAGGCAAATCGATTACATCGATTGATCAACAACCTCAATTATCCGCTAAAGCAATCGTGAATATTATTGATCAATACTACAATGATCATGAAATTGAACCAATCATTATTACGCCAGTCAAACTTATTGTAGGTGAATCAACATAATATGAAAGTTTATGAAACAATTTATGAAGGGATTATCTCAAAAGAACAACTATTAAAAGATGAAACGCTTTTTCATATTGCCAATGGATATTTAGGAAAAAAAGGTGTCTTTACGGAAGGCTATGGTTATCCTCATAAAAGAGGCTTATACGTGAATGGGTTTTATAATACATATCCATATCATTATGAAGAAAATGCATCGCAATTTCCCAAATATGGTAAAACCATTATGAGTTTGCCTGATGCATCTTTAATCACTATTGAAATGAATGGATGTTTATTAGATTTAACGCATATGCATCACATCAAAACATCAAGAAGCTATGATATATCAAAAGGAATTACAAAAAGAACAACACTATATGAAGATCCAAATAAAGATCTTTATCAAGTGGATGAAATTATTTATGCTCATCTTCACAATCTAGATAATGTTAATATTAAGTTTACCGTAACCCCTCTTTCAAGTGCTGTGCATGTAACATGTCATCATCATATCCAAATGCCTTATGTTAAGGAGTCAAAAGAAAGAGATCCAAGAGTTGCTTATGAAAGAAAACATTTAACGTTTAAAAGTGTTGATTTAAACAATCAAACATATCATTTTGAAACAATATCAAAGCAATTTACTGGTAGCATTCATTTTAAAGGTAATCTTGATTTTAAATACGATGTCAAAGATGATATAGTCAATGGGAAATATATTGCAGAACTTAATCAACATCAATCTTTAATGATTGAATTATCACTAAAGTATCGTTGTAATCATCCTCATATGAAAGATGTTGATGCTGATTTTGATAGTCACTTAGAAGCATTAAAAAAATATCAAGAACATCAACCAGTATTTTTTTCAGATCAAAAAAGACAAAGAAAAATATCATATTTACTGTATCAACTCTATCATGCTGGTGGTGTCAACAAAAAAACCTCTATTGCTGCAAAAGGTTTATCAGGCGAAGGATATGAAGGTCATTATTTTTGGGATACAGAAGTCTACATGCTTCCTTTTTTTATTTTTAATTTTCCAGAAAAAGCAAGACGTTTGATAGAGCATCGAATGATACATGTTGAGGCAGCAAGACATGAAGCTGCTAACTTACATGTATCACGTGGTATCAAAATTCCTTGGCGATCTATCGATGGAACAGAACTGTCACCTTATTTTTTAGCAGGATCTGCTCAAATACATATTAATAGTGATATTGCATATGCACTCATTCTCTATGTGAAAACAACGAATGATACAACCTTATTATTAGAAAATGGCTTTCGATTTATTGTTGAGTTAGGACTTTATATTTTAACCTATGGTTTTTTTGATGATAAAGGTTTTCATCTTATGCAAGTCACAGGACCAGATGAATATACGGCATTAGTAGATGATAATTATTATACGAATTCAATGGCAAGATTTCATTTTCAATTCATCGTAGATCATTTTGAAACGTATCAAGATTTAGTTTCAGACATTTTTGATCATCAAGATCTAAAACTCATGAAAAAAGCAATTAAAGAAATGGCTTTTTATTATGATGAAAATCTTAAACTTTACTTACAAGATGCGTCTCATCATATGAGGAAACCCTTGTCTAAAAATATCATTCATCATTCAGATACACCACTCATGTTAAGATTTCATCCACATTTCATCTATCGTCATCAAGTCTTAAAACAAGCAGATAGTGTCGCTGCAGATGTGTTATTGAATCGTTATGATGATGCCTTTATACATGGTTTTTCATATTATTTAGATAAAACAACACATGATTCTAGCTTATCAAAATGTATGTATGGTATTGGCGCATATCAACTGGGAAAAGAAAAGCTTGCAACGCAATTTTTTGAGGATACATTATCATTAGATCTTGAAGACAAAAATAAGCATACAAAAAATGGATTACATTTTGCAAATATTGGTGGTAGTTATTTGATGGTGCTAAAAGGCATCTTTGGTGTAGATACGTTGGAAGGTCTTTCAATCAATCCAACATCAATCTTGAATGAAAAAGAGTGTCAAATCACCTTTAAATATCATGATAATGTGATTAAAGTATCTTTAAATGAAAAAGACTTTAATATTCAAGTATCAAAACCTATCCAATTGAAAGTCTACGGTGAACATTATATGATTGAAAATATGAAAAGGTTTTTAAAAAAAGTGATATGAAAAAAATCGTGACTATTGGTGAATATTTAGTCGACATGATACCAATCAATAATATGTATCAACCCAATCCAGGTGGAGCCCCTATGAATGTTGCGATTACCATTCATAGACTCCAAGGGAAAATTGTTCCACTTGCACAAGTAGGAAATGATTTTTTTGGGAAACTGTTAAAAGACGCACTCGTTCAAGAAGGCTTAAATACATCATATATAAAAACGGATAATCATCATAAAACATCACTAGCATTTGTTTCAATAGATACACTAGGTGAAAGAGATTTCATGTTTTATAGAAATCCATCTGCAGATCAATATTTTACGTTAACACACGAGGAAATTAAAGCGATAGATTATGACATTGTTCACTTTGGATCTGTCGGTTTGTTGGACTATCCTTTGAGAGAAACTACGGATGCCTTAATTCAATTTGCTCATGAACGTCAAAAAATCGTGAGTTTTGACGTCAATGTTCGTTTGATGCTTGTAGAAAATGAAAAAAAATATAAAGAAGATATGCTTTTATATATTAAAAAAAGCCATCTTGTAAAGTGTTCTCATGAAGAACTCATCTATTTAAACGGAAAAGAAAATTCGATTGAAGAAATGGTCAGTCAATTATTTGATTTGGAACACCAAATGGTCATAGTTACCAAAGGAAGTGAAGGTGTTCAACTTCACTATAAAGAAGACATGTTTCATCAAGAAGCATATATTGTTGATGTTGTAGATACAACTGGTGCAGGTGATGCTTTTATGGGATCATTTTTATGGTCTTTATCTAAACAAGAACAACCATTTGTATATACCGAATGGATTCAACAAGCATTAAAAATATCTGCCTTTGTTTCCAGTCGAGTGATTACAAAAAAAGGAGCTACTGAAGGGATTCCGTATTATAAAGAAATCTTAAGATTTTTTTAATATTTCGTGTATTTTTTTATAGTAGTCATGATATACTATATTTATCACAAGTGTGAAATTATTTTCACATAAGTGGCAGTCTCGATGGCACATCCCCCCAGCTGTCGAGACGTTTTATTAAAAACTTTTAAAGTGTGTTATAATATAAAAAACTCTGGGGGGAGTCTTATGTCAAACATCATTCATGTCTTTCATCAAGAAGAAGCACCTACATTTAAGTTCGAAAAAGATGAGGATACAGATTTAGAATTTTCATATAATTATATAAATCATCCATCACAAATTCAAAATTTTCAAAAACATTGTTGTGATATGGTCATGTTGTATAGCTTAGACACAGAATTAGAGTCACATCTTATCAATTTCATACAAAATTTAAAGCAAATACCTGTCGTTGTTATCTCTAAGTTTCATGACTTACAAAGACGTTTAGAGCTCATCAAAAATGGCATTGATGAATATTTTCATATCGAAGAAGATGTCACCTATATTCTATTTAAATTAAGAAATTTGTTAAAACGTATTAATTTCATTCAACATTTAAAAAAAGGCTCAGTGT
>CAXRJA010000067.1:0-2852 GCA_964230965.1 Acholeplasmataceae bacterium
AATGGACCTGCATCACCCATCGTAATAAATGGAAGTGAGATTTGTGTCGTTGTTACACCTGATAATTCTTTTTTCGCTTTTTCTGCAGCATCTTTTAAACGTTGAATGGCCATTTTATCTTTCGATAAATCTACGCCTTGATCACGTTTGAATTCTGCAACTAAATGATCAATGATTTTTTGGTCAAAATCATCTCCACCTAAGTGATTATCTCCTGATGTAGAGATAACTTCAAAAGTCCCATCTGCAAGTTTTAAGATGGATACGTCAAAAGTCCCACCACCTAAGTCAAACACTAAAATGGTTTGTTCTTTATCAACTTTATCAATGCCATACGCAAGTGCTGCTGCCGTTGGTTCATTGATTATTCGTTTAACTTCAAGTCCTGCAATTTTACCTGCATCTTTTGTAGCTTGTCTTTGTGCATCATTAAAGTAAGCTGGTACTGTAATCACCGCTTGTGATACGTCAGCACCTAAATAATCTTCAGCAGTTTTCTTAAGATTTTTTAAAATCATTGCTGAAATTTCTTGTGGGGTATATTTCTTGTCATTGATATTGACACGATAATCACCTTCACCCATATGTCTCTTTATCGAGATGACAGTATTTGGGTTTGTGATTGCTTGTCTTTTTGCAACTTCTCCAACAGAAATATCTTCCCCTTTAAATGCTACAACGGATGGTGTAGTACGGCCACCCTCAGCATTCGCGATGACTTTTGATTCGCCACCTTCCATCACACTAACGCATGAATTTGTGGTTCCTAAATCGATACCAATAATTTTATTTGTTTTCGCCATTGTCTTCACTCCATTCATTGACTTTAACCGTTGCCGGTTTTAATAATTGTTCTTTGTACATATAGCCTTTATTGATCACGGCTACGTTGATACCACTTGGTAAATTTTGATCATGTATTTTTTCCATCGCTTCATGAAAATTAGGATCAAAAGGTTTATTTAAAGCGTCTATCTCTTTTAAACCATCTGCTTCAAGTGTTTTAAAGATTTGATCTTTAATCATCTTAAATCCGATTAAAAAGTTTTTTAATTTATCATCTTCGGTGTCTAGCTCTACGATTTTATCGAGTTGAGATAAAGGTGTCAATAATTGATCAATTAAATATTTAGACGCATATTTTCGGTCTTGTATACGCTGTGTTTCAATTCTTTTTCTCGCATTTTCATATTCAGCGACGACACGAAGATTTTTATCTTTAAGTTCTAATACTTCTTTTTCTAAAGCTTCAATTTTGTCTTTAGATGTTGGTTTTTTCTTCGGTTGTTTTTGTACTTTTTCAGCATCTTTTGTTGTCTTTTCTTTCATGTTCTTCCTCTATTTTTTATATAATTTTCCAATATTTAATGCGATATATTCAAGTAAAGGTATCACTTTACCATATGGCATACGATTTGGTCCAATGACCGCAATTGTACCATGCTCTTGTGCATTAATTTGATAAGGAATTGAAATCAGTGTACAATTTTCCATCGGAATGAGTTTCATATCACTTCCAAACATGACTTGTAAACCATCTTGTTGTCCAATTAATTTGACGAGATCACGTCTATCTAACATTTCCACAAATCGCTTGATGTATCCGGTATTATCGAATTCTGGTTGATCAAACATCCGTGTCATCCCAGATAAATATACATTTTCTTCACTGAATTTTGAAAATGCCTCTATGAATGATGCCATCAGTTGTGATTGAAAATCCATAAATGTTTTTAAATCTTGTTTCATTAAAGATTCTTTAAGTATCGATGATGCTTCTTCTAGTTCTTTATTTGCAAGCAGTTCATCGAGTGTTTTGATCGTTTCTTTTAAATCTGTAATATTGACACCATCAGGGATAGAAATCGTTTGATGTTCAACATGCCCCTGATTCGTTACAATCAGCAATGTTGCTGATGTTTCTGTTAATGGAATAAAATCAACTTTTTTAATCGTTAAGGATTCATGTGTTGGTCCTACTGCAAGTGCAGTATAATTGGTTAAATCTGAAAGTAATTTAACCGCTTCTTCGATTGCTTGATCTCTTTTTATTTGGTGTTGTTTGAGCAAATCATCAATCATTGGAAATGACGATTGAACGTCTGAGTCCCTAGTCACAAGATGATCAACATAATATTTATAGCCACTTTCTGATGGTATACGACCACTTGATGTATGTGTTTTTTCTAAATAGCCGAGTGATTCAAGTTCTGCCATGTCATAACGTAGGGTAGCACTTGAAAAGGTTAAATAGGGCACTTGTGTTAAAAACTTAGAGCCTACCGGCTGTGCTGTTTTTACATATTCATCAATAATCGCTTTTAAAATGAGTTTTTGTCTGCTGCTGAGCATCAATTCACCTCTTTTAGCACTCAAATATCTCTTGTGCCAATATCATTGTATACTATGCGTTTGGCACTGTCAAGTGTTTATTGCTATTTTTATGTTTTATTATCGTGAAATTCAACTAATGTGGGATTTTTTGGCAAAAAAAAACGACCTTGATGTCGTTTATTTTTTCTCTTTATGAATGGTATATTTACGTAATCTTGGGCAATATTTTTTTACTTCCATACGATCTGGGTGTAATTTTTTATTTTTCGTAGTATGGTAGTTTTCATCACCACATTCAGTACATACAAGTTTTACTAATTCACGCATTTGATTCACTCCTTTAAATACTTCATTATATTAACATAAAACCATCATAAATACAATTGTGAAATCTTTCATCTTTATTATTTTGTCTCAAATACTAACTTTGTTGTTTCTTTATAGGTTTCATCAGGTCTTAAAATTGCATCATTTAGACCTTCAAATTGAATACCACCAGGTTCATATTGCGTTTCTAT
>CAXRJA010000068.1:0-4268 GCA_964230965.1 Acholeplasmataceae bacterium
GAGCCATTGTCACCTGTAAATATCACAACCGGATGTTCGATGTTTAATACGTTTATAGACTTTAAAGATGGTAGATTCAGCGGGTATCTGTCTTGATTTACCTGAGTGAATTCAATCGACTTAATCATGCGTATCTTTTAAACAAAATATTGAAAGACTCTTACATAGTCTATTTGCATCATTACAGGTAAATTAAATATTGCTGAATCAGGAAGCATATTGCCATCAAACGTCCCACCGACTGCTAAATTTAAGATGATATAAAAATCCGTGTTAAATGGCGCTGGATAGGCACCATTTTCACTATACCAATCACTTGTTTCATAATAAAGTTGATCATTAACAAACCATTGTATCTTGGTTTCTGTCCATTCAATCGCATACACATGAAAATCATTGATCGTTTGATCTGAAGGAAAAGTATATGTTTCTGAAGAATACACATTATTTGGCCACATGCCACCATAATGAATTGCTCCTGAAGCTTCATTAGGAATTCTTCCTCTTGCTTCCATGATATCGATTTCTCCGTTGGCTGCCCACGTACCATAAGTCGTATTATCTGGAAGTAACCAAAATGCTGGCCATAACCCGTCCCCTAAAGGAAGTTTAATGCGAGCCTCAAATCGACCATAGGTTTGTGAGAATATATTATTTGTCCAAAGTCTCGCAGATGTATAAGACTTTCCACCATAGGCTTCATTTTTCAACTGAATATTGAGTAATCCATCTTCAACAAAGGCATTTTCCTCTCTGTAATACTGAGCTTCATTGTTTCCCCAACCAGGTATGCCATATTGTGATCCGTCTCCGAGTTGAAAGGCCCATTTTGTTGTATCTATTCCATTGTCATTAACATTGTCATTAGCTAAAAAATCATCACAGAAAGTAATGATTCTATCATCATATGTTTCTTCACATGTTGAAGGAATTTCCTCTATAATTTCTTCAATAGGTTCTGAGATACAACTCGATAATATAAAAATAAGTAATAGCGTTTTTGTAAGTAATAATGTTTTTTTCACGAAGTCTCCTTTTGGTAAGTCTATATTTATTGTATCATGTATATCATTTCTTTTTATAAAGACAAAAAAACAAGGGTTATCCTTGTTTTTTTATTCAACAACATAGACCATCCAAATGACACTAAACTGATCCTTAAGTGAAAAACCAAGATCGCTCCAACCAAGATCTGTAGGTTCATAATACACATGCTTTGCATCTTTTTTTAATACTCGAAATGCTTTATCTACTTTGTCTTTAGATTCAACTTCAACATTTACTGTAAAACGAGATTGTTCACTATCAGGTTGTTCGTGCGCATCGTTAATAAACAAAGGACTTCCTTCAATTGAAAGTGTCATATGGGCAATTTTATTTGCAATGGATGGATCATCATAAAATTCTTTATAATATGTGGGCATGCCGATTTCTTCTGTAACAAACGCTTGTTTATATACATCGATCGCTTTTCTTGCATTATCCACACTTATAAATGGGAATACACGACTCATCAGTATCTCCTGTATTAGTTTAAGTATAGTATAACATAGCAGACTTACTAAAATATGCATATCAAATCTAGTTGTGTTTGATATAATAAAGGTAGGAGAATGAAATGCAACCGATACTTAAAGTAACAAATCTATCTAAATATTATGGTCACTTTTTAGGAATCAAAGATGTATCATTTGAATTACATCCAGGAGAAATTTTAGGATTTATTGGCCCCAATGGTGCAGGTAAATCTACAACAATTAGAACACTTTTGGGATTGTTAAATTATCAAAATGGACAAATTGAACTGTTTGGAGAAACACTGAATTTAAAAAGTGCTTATCATTTGTTGAAAAACATAGGTTACACATCTTCAGATGCTAACATGTATGAATTTATGAAGGTGAAAGACATCTTAAATGTCTCTTTAAAATTATCTGGAACTCGCGATGATACCTATCAAAAACATTTAACCACGTTGTTAGATGTACCTTTAAATAAAAAATTTAGAGATTTATCTTTTGGTAATAGAAAAAAGGTTGCTATTGTATCTGCATTACAGCACAAACCAAAACTTCTTATTTTAGATGAACCAACCAATGGATTAGATCCACTTATGCAATTACATTTTTTTACGGAAATTAAAAAGCTAAACAAAGACCATCAAACCACCATATTACTTTCATCTCATCACTTAAAAGAAATAGAAAATTATTGTGATCGCATGATGTTTATAAAAAACGGTATTCTCATTGACCAAAATAAAATTGATCAATTAATAGGGAAAACCTACACCAAAGTAACCATCCCTTCGCACATATCTTTAAAAGAAGATGATACCATTTCAATTCAGTCTAAATCAGCTTCTAAGTTGTCATTTATATATAAAGGTGAGGTAAAAGATCTATTAAACCTTCTTCTAAGTTTGCATGTAGATGATGTCGAAATTATGAAACCCAGTTTAGAAGAATTATTTGTGACACTCTATGATATTGATGGGAGTAATTTATGATCTTATTCAAACATGAATTATATAAACAACGACGCAGTTTTATCGCTTGGGTAGGAATTATGAATGTCTTTGTATTTGGTTTTATGTTATTGTTTCCTCTTTTTAAGGAACAAATGGAGGCATTGAGTGATTATATGGCTTCCTTAGAAGATTTTTTGTCTGTCTTGGGGATGGGCGGTTTAGATTTATCAACTGCTGAAGGTTTCTTTGGTGCTGATGCCTCTATGTTATTGCTAATTGGTGGGGGTATGTATGCAACCACACTTGGGCTTCATGTTTTGCTCATTGAAGAAAAAGAAAAAACAGCAGATTTTTTACTAACAAAACCTGTTTCAAGATCAACGATTTATATTACAAAATATGCCGTTGGTATTCTAAATATATTCCTATTTAATGTCATCTCTTATGTATTTGTCTTGTTATCGTTTCTTTTAATCAACGAAATATTTCCTTTTTATACGATGACTTTGTATTTTGTTTCAAATTTTGTCTTAGGTATCGTACTCTTGACAATTGCATATGGAATCTCAGCCATGATACGAAAAGTGCCAAGCGGCATCGCTCAAGGCGTTGCGATTGGTTTTTATGTTTTGAATTCTATTAAAAACGTTTCTACAAGACTTAGTTTTCTTCAATGGTTTACGCCTTTTAGCATTAATGAGTCCGGCAAAATTTTTTCTGAGGAAACATTAGAATTGACGTATATATTATATTATTTAAGTGTTTCAATGATCATTTGGTTTGTAGGATTTATTCTCTACAAAAAGAAAGATATTTATACATAAAATAAAAAGATACCTTTTATGGTATCTTTTTATTTGGGATTGGTTAAATGTAATAATACGCCGGCTGGATCGATTAAATGTATCGTTCTGCCATAATGCACATCTTTTATGTCGGTATATTTAATCATTGGGTACGATACCTTGAGTTCTTTTAATTGAATCAGTATGTCTTCTAAATTGTCAACATAGAGTTGACACATGGTATTTTCTGCCCAAGCTTTAATATAATACCTTTGAATGAAAAATGAAATTTTGTCTTTTTTAAACAATGTTAAGTCATTATCTTCATACGCAACTTCAAAACCAAAATCTATATAAAATTGTCTAGATTTAGCAAAATCCAAAGTTGGGATGAATGGTTGTATATTTGAAAACATAGAACGCTCCTTAGTATGATAAATGTGTCTTCATTGTGATTCACTTAATCGTGAATCACGTGTAAAATAACAATCTGAGTTTGAAGATTACTGTCTTATATTTGATTTATCCCCAAATACCTAAAAAGAAGAACACGCTTAACCCTGTAATAATGAACCCGCTAATGGCTAAAAATGTGTGTGTGTGATTTCCCCAAAGCAATTTTGCTCTTGTGTAAAAAAGTTTATATACGATAAACTCACTTTTTTTTAAACCCGAGAAAAATAAAAATAAACCCATGAACGCCATAAGGCTTCCCCATACATAATTCACCTATTCTACCTCCTATTGAAATATCTTTTTGATATCAATTCTAGTATTATTTCTATCCAATTGATCTATAAACTCAATGATGTTAGCTTTTACTTTGCGTGTTTGCTATTACATACGTCTATTCATCAAACAAGAGCTTTAAATATCTTTCTCCATGTGCATCATACCCAGTATCCATAAATCCATTGTTAATATAAAACTGGTATGGCATATCATGTCCCATGCTACATGATACATAAAGCGATTTTAAGACTTCTTTTTGACACTTATTTTTAATCAAATCT
>CAXRJA010000069.1:0-6721 GCA_964230965.1 Acholeplasmataceae bacterium
AAGAAAACCCATTTCATATATCTATCTCCTTCTAACATATATCCAACAGGAGAAGTGTTAAAAATACAAGACCGAACAACAATTATCAATTATGCAAACGACAGCGATGCATATATCATAGAAGATGACTATAATTTTTTATTTAAATATCATACATCCGTAGTCCCGTCGATGTATTCTATTGATCAATATGATAAAGTTATTTATTTAGGTTCTTTTTCAAAAACACTTCTGCCATCATCCAGAATTAGTTTTATGATTCTTCCGCCGAAACTATACGCGATGTTTTTACAAAAGATAACACTATTTTCTCAAGGTGTTTCTAAATTAGAACAATACTCATTAGCCTATTTTATGAAAGAAGGCCTATTTTATCGCCATACAAAAAAATTGCTATCATTATATAAATTAAAAAACGAAACCACCATAAAAGCATTGAATGTATATAAAGAAAAAGGCCAGTATGAACTTTCCTCAAACGATTCTAACATGCATGTTGTGATTCATTTTAAAAATAAAAAACAACTTACACACATGGTGACAAAATTAACATATTTAAAACTTGGCTATTATCTCATTCCGGACACAAAAGATATTTTGTTTCCATACTCAGGATTAGAATTGAAAAACATTCCTGATCTTGTGAGACAGTTGTTTTCATAAAAACAACATCAAAACAAAATAATAAAAAGGTTAATTTGCCATACAAAAAATGCCAACTCATGGCGTTATTTAATATGATTCATGGTATAATATCATTAATATATTGAAGGAGAGTGAATCATGTTTTACATATTAATTAGTTTAGCCACAGTCATTTTTTTATTTATTGTATTAGGCATGGATAGAAACAAACCAAGCACATATAAAAGACGTCCAAGACAATTCTTTGCATTATTGGGATTTTTTGTCATTTTTCTTGGTACATTTGTAACAGTTGATGCAAATGAGGTTGGTATCGTGTATGATCCATTATCGGGTGGACTTCAAGAAGAATCTTTTGATGAAGGACTCCATTTTAAGGCACCATGGGTCACCGTCACCAACATTTCAACGAAATTGCGCGAATCAAGTTTTCAAGTATATGCACAAACGGGTCAAATTTTTGATTCTAATGGAAACCCCACAGGTGGTGGACAATTTGTAACATATAACGTTACACTTCAGTATAAAGTGACCGTTCTTGAAGCGTATACGTTTTATAAAAATTTTGGATCAAATTTTGTTCCCGAATCAACACTTGAGGCAAGAATTCGTGAATCATTACAAGATAAGTCAACAGATTACGATGTTTTCAGTATTTTGAAAGGTGCATTAAATGATGTCAGATTAGATACTGAAGTTCAATTAAGAGAATCACTTTCAGATTTAGGAATTTATGTAGACTCATTTATTATCAACGATGTTGATGCTGGCACCAACATTGAACAAGTTGTTGAAAATGAAGCCACTGCAGCAAAAGAAAAAGAAATCGCCATAAAAGAACAAGAGGCCGCATTAATTCGCGAGGAAACCGAAAAATTAAAAGCAGAAATACAAGCACAACGACTTATTATTGAAGCAGAGGCACAAGCAGAAGCAGAAGCATTGCTTAAGTCTGTAACGGTGAATGCCATCAATACCATGTATTTAAACCAATTTACAACCCTTGAAGAACAAAACGTTTTTGAAGATACTGGACTTGGGGGATTTCTTACAATTCAAGAAGTTGCAAACATTGTTTTAGAACAGCTTTTTTATGATACTTGGGACGGTATTTTACCTCAAGTACTCACAGGAACTGACGGCTTAAGTATTATTTTACCAACAGAATAAAGAACACATTTAAGTTATTTTTAAGGAAGTAAGAATTCATGGCAATGTGTACAAAATGCGGAACTGAAAACCACGATAGTTTAGAAACGTGTTTATACTGTGGAACAACTTTATCCATGATATCTATGGAAAGCGAACAATTAAATCCTGAAATCATATCAAACCAAGAATTTAGAGATAGAATTATAGAAGATCAATATGACAAGATTTTAAACACTAGAATTATTTATCTTACCTATATACTTGTGCTTTTATTACCATTTGTTTTTTTTGGATTGGGATCACAACATCCCAGAGTTAAAGATAATCCACACTACAAGAAATTAAAACCGTTTGCTTTATTTGGATCATTAATATATGGTATTGCTACTGCAGTCATATTATTAAATGAGTTTGATATTGTTAAACTTTAGTTATAGTGAACGATAAAAAAAGGATGCTTATTAAGCATCCTTTTATATTTATTCTGTATCGTAATCATCCTCATAAACTTCAAACATCATGATTGCCTCAATTTCAAGTTCAGTGAGTGATCTACCTAATATGTTTTCATAAAAGGCAACAAGATCTTCAATAGAAGGAGAAGGCGCTTCTTCCATTAACATCATAAGGTCATTTACAATATCAAACGCTTCGGCTTCTTCCTCTGTGAGCGGTCTACCAATAAACATCATGAAATATAATAATTCTTCATTTACATCACTATTTTCAATTTCAAGCTCTAGATTTTCAACAATTGTGAGTGCTGCTTGTTGTTCATCGGTTAAAGATTCCATATCTTCTTCATCATAATAATCAATAGTTTGAACGATTTCTATTGCCTGTAACTCTTCTTCAGTAAGGGATCTACCTAACATGAATTCAAACATGACAATTTGAGAACGTTCATATACAAGCATATAAAGAGCATCTACTAATTCGATAGCAGCTTCTATTTCAGGTGTCATTTCTTCAGAGCCATCATAGTTATAATAAACTTCAAACGCATTTCTTTCTTCTTCAGTAAGTGCGCGATCTAAATAAATTTCAACCATACTTATTTCATATTCTAAGTCATCTACAGGTTCTGAGTCATCAAATGATTCATAAAGTGTCATCACGACATCCATTGCAGCTTTTTCTTCTTCTGTGAGTGGTCTACCAATTGTTAATTCAAAATATAACGATTGATTTTCGATGTCATCTAAATCACCAACAACTGATTCAACTTCAAGTAATAATGCGTCATAGACTTCTAATAACGTGTTATAAAGTTCTTCGTCATCATTTGGATCATATGGATCAACATAATCATCATCGTAATAACAATCTGTTGTTTCAATAACTTGGCCTGTGTAAGGTTCTCTTACTTCAACCCATTCATAAGAATAAGAACCAGTTGTTGTTGACACACCATCTTCATTAACATATGTTGTTGTAACTTCACCAAACGTGGTTGTGTAAGTCACAAAATATGCTGGTGTCATTTCAAAGTATTCATCGACAATGCCATTGTGATTATTATCAACACCGTCCATCATTTCGTCAGTGACCATAAGTAAGACTTCATCATCTTCATCGATTTCACCGTCATCATCGTCATCAACACCGTTATAAAGAACTTCGTAAGCCATAACATAATAATCGTAGTCATAATCATAATAGTAGAATGTTTGTGTGTATGTTCCATCTCCATTATCGACATATTCATTGCCGTATTGACATCCCACTTCATAAAAGGTGAAATCTTCTGTATTCATCATGTCACCGGATTCTAAATCACTTTCGATTTGGTCCATATTAGGCATAAAATTATTTCTACCTGTTGATAATACTTGAACCATTTCACCAGCATTCACGATTGTTTCAGGATCTTCCGTGTCATCAATGTTAGGATCTTCTAAAATATCTTCAACATCAGGAACTGTAATAATATCCTCGATAGGATTATTACAACCCGAAAGCATAAATAAAAACATAACAAATGTTAAACATGTATAAATTTTTTTCATAAAACACTCCTATACATCTATTTAAACACATTTTATTGTACACATCAAAAAGAAACAATAGAAAATAACATAAAATACCACAAAAATCTTTAAAAAGTGATACAATAATAATATATTAAGAAAGGAGCTTAGTTCAAAATGCTTAATTTATATTTAAATTTTTGGAAAAAATTTCTAAATGTAACTGATAGAGCTACTCGTGGTGAATATTGGATGGTTTTATTAATTAACAACGTTCTTTTGTTAAATATTCTAGGCCCACAATTAGGACTTACAGAAATTTTAGGTTTAGTATTTTTAATTCCTAACATCACGTTATTAGTTAGAAGAATGAATGACTTAGGAAGAACTTACAGATCTATTTTTCTCTTTTTAGTGCCTTTTTATAACATTTATCTTTTGATTCTTGTTTTATTTGCTCCAGGAAAAGAATAATAATTACAAAAAATAAAAAAAGTCATGAGATATGGCTTTTTTTATTTTCTCCAAACACATAAAATTAATTTAAGGAGTAATGAATGAAACAATATCAGGGTATAAGTTACTTAAAAGTAATATTGACATTTTTTGTTGTTGCACATCATGCATTTTTAGCGTTTACACCCTCTGGGTACGGATCACCAATTCATGACAAAAATACAACAGAAGTTTTTTCTTACATTACAGGAGTGTTTGATAACTTTTTTATGTATACATTTTTTTTCATTGCAGGTTTATTTGCATATAAAAGTATCATATCACGAGGGAAAGTGTCATATATTTTATCAAGAGTGATAAGACTTGGTTTAGTATTCTTCGTTGCAACATATACAGTAAACATTGTTGGCTTCTATTTAATGGAAGTGTTTAAAGGGTCTAATCAAAACATATTCTTAAGTTTTGAAAATTTCATCGAATACTATGGGTTTGTAGTAAGATATTTTTATCCAACACAACATTTGTGGTTCCTATGGGTGCTTTTATTGTTTAATATTATATTTGCATTTTTGTTACCCTTTTTTAAAAAAGAGCGTACATTATTATCTAGACTTCATGATGAAGGTAACTTTTTTATGAACTGTATGTTAAGTTTAGGTATTTTATTGTATATTGTAGGCACACTAATTTTTGGGTATGAATTTGTAAATTTAATTGGACCATTTAGTGCTCAAATCGGACGTCTCCCTGCATATTTTATGATGTATATCTTTGGCATAATTTTAGGCAAAAATGGTTTAGAAAAAAGTTTCATCATCAAAAAGTTTAATAAAAAGATTACAATGAGAATTCTTTTTATTGGCCTTATTTCTGGATTGATATTTACACACCTTTTGATTCAAGAAAGATTTGATTTATTATTTTTTACAGGAGATATATTAACAGCAATTACATTTGTTTTTATGACACTAGCATTGGTTGCTTTGTTTTTAAACTTCAGTGATAAAAATTCTAAAGTAATGAGAATGTTATCCGAACATGCTTTTTTGATTTATATATTACATTATGGCATCATATCTGCTTTGCAAGGCGTTTTTTACAACATAGATTTAAATGGTTTCATTGAAGGTATCATTGTCTTTTTGATTGGAAGCATGCTCAGTATTTTATTTGCATACCTGCTTAGAAAAATCAAATTAATACAAAAAGTAATTTAATTTTAGTATACTAATCATATGAATAATTTTTTTAGTCAAGAACCCGGTCAAATAATTGAATGGTTTGGACTGACACACATCTTAATTATCGCTTTTTTTGTTTTAACAATCATCATGGTGCTATTGTTTGGAAAAAAACTATTTCAATCGAAGTATGAAAGATATGTTAGATTTGGTCTTATTTGTCTTGTTTTATTATTTGAATGGCGTGTTTTTGAAAATAGAGTATTTAATTTATCGCTCCTTAGATTACCATTGTGTGCAATCGCATTATACGGGTTAACATATGCAATTGCTTTCAAAAAGGAAAAGATTTTTAAAATCACGTATTTTTACTGGTTCGGAACTATTCTCACTTTTTTGTTTTTTGACACACCTTTTGGACTCGATCGATGGTCAGGATGGACATACTTCGGTGCACATTTAATGATCGCTGTACTTGCTATGTATGGTTTGAGTGTTTTTAAATGGATTCCAACGAAGAAAGACCTATTTACGTCCATGTACGTGCTTGCTATTTATGCCACACTTTCTGGATATGCCACGTTTCAATATGGCGGAAGCGATGAGTTATTTTTAAAAACACCTCCTGTTGATTTTCTAAATGGACTTTTAGATATTCACCAGATTGTTTATACAAGTGTTTTTGTATTAATTGCAGCAACTATTATGATTCTTTTGTATTTGCCGTTTATAAAATACAACAAGGACATATTAAAAAAACCATAGGAGACAATTGTGTTTACTAATAAAGATATGTCTGTTGGAGATTGGTTTTTATATTATGTTCTCCAATTCATACCAGTAGTTAATATAATTATATTTTTAATTGTTTTATTTTCTTCCAACAGTAACAAATCATTAAAAAATTTACTTATTTTGCAAGTCATACTTTTTATTGTTTGGTTAGCAGCATTTTATTTCTTTTTACCAGATATTCTTTTTCAATTAGAACAAGTATTATTAAATCTAGGGCTCATCTAAATAATTTATATAAGCCCTTCAGGGCTTTTTTTCTAGTTAAATTAAAGATACGATTAAGGAGTCTAATATGATACAACTCAAAAAACTTTCCCCTAAAAATTTAAAATCATGTTTAGATTTATATGACACATTAGATTCTGTTCAAAAGAAACAAGTGGCGCCGAATGCAGTAAGTCTTGCTCAGGCGTATGTTCATTCTGATGTTGCTTGGCCAAGAGTGATTGTAGAAAACGATCGTGTTGTTGGTTTTATTATGTTAGAATTAGATGCAAAAGACATTCCAGAATATAACAGACC
>CAXRJA010000070.1:0-5483 GCA_964230965.1 Acholeplasmataceae bacterium
GTTTTGGTTCAACAAATACAGTTGAAGAAATTGATTATCTACTAAATAAACTAGAACTGAACCTGATAAAGTAATGAGCAGAGTTATTGTTGGTATGAGTGGTGGCGTTGATAGTGCTGTTGCAGCATATTTACTAAAAAAAGATGGATATGAAGTTCATGCCATATTTATGCAAAATTGGGATAATGCAACCAATCATGATGTATTAGGAAATCCTTACAAAGATCAAGATATATGTGAGCAAGAACAAGATTATCAAGATGCAGTAGAAGTTGCACGTATCCTTGATATTCCAATTGATCGCGTTGATTTCATTGATACATATTGGGATCGTGTTTTTTCTCATTTTTTAAGTGAATATGAGAAAAACAGAACACCAAATCCAGATATTTTATGTAACAATGAAATAAAATTTAAAGCTTTTTTAGAGCATGCACTTGCTTTAGGTGCAGATTATATTGCAATGGGTCACTATGCTCAAAAAACACATATCAACGGAACATATCATTTAAAAAGAGGGTTTGATCAAAATAAAGATCAGACATATTTTCTTGCACAACTCACATCTGATCAATTAGAGAAAGCATTATTTCCTATTGGTCATTTAGATAAAAAAGACGTAAGAAAAATCGCACTTGATTTAAAATTAAATGTAGCTGAGAAAAAAGATTCCACAGGTATTTGTTTTATTGGAGAACGTCATTTTAATGAATTTTTAAATAACTATTTACCTGCAAAAAAAGGACTAATGAAGCGTTTAAATGGTGATGTGATTGGTGAACATACTGGTCTGATGCATTACACAATTGGCCAAAGAAAAGGGTTGAATATTGGCGGTATGAAAGGCATCGTAGGTCCATGGTTTGTTGTGGGAAAGTCTCTTAAAGATCTTACATTATATGTCGAACCAGACGGAGACCATGAGACACTATATAGTGATGAAGCAATACTTGAAGATGTCATTTTAAGAGGTCACGTCAAAGACGGGTCTTATACTGCTAAATTTAGATATCGTCAAGAAGATCATTCTGTAACCATTGAAAAGATTGATGATACGCATTATAAAGTATTATATCCTCAAGGTGTCAAAGCAGTGACGCCTGGACAATTATGTGCAATTTATGATGGCGCAATATGTTTAGGTGGCGGATTTATACAATCTGTTTATAAAGAAGGAACACTTTGTCCATATGCCTGAACTTAAAGGATCATTAAAGAATATCGTTTATCGAAATGATGATAATGATTATTCCATCATTAAAATTGTCACCGAAGACGATACGATTGAAACAATCACAGGGTATTTTCAAAAACTTTCAGAAGGTGTCACATACACCTTTTTTGGCAATTATACAACCCATCAAAAATACGGAAAACAATTTAAAGCAGAGTCCTATCAAAAACAAGAAATTCAACATGAAGATGGCATTATTTCTTATTTATCTTCTTATTTATTTACGGGGATTGGGCCTAAAACTGCAGAGAAAATTGTTACGTTGCTAGGCGTTGATGCCGTGGATAAAATAATTGATGATCCAAGTGTATTAAGACCTATTGGACTTTCAGCTGTAAGAATGAAAAAACTTCAACAAGAACTCATTAAAGAACGTCATCATGAAATGATGCTCGTTAAGTTATATCATTATGGTTTTACATCAAAGATGGCAATGAAATTAATTGCAGCGTATGGATTACAAACACTTGAAAAAATTGAAGCAAATCCTTATCAAATGATTACGGATATTGATCAAATTGGATTTTTAAAAGCCGATTTAATGGCAAAAACATTAGGAATTGAAGATGAAGATCCACGACGTGTTGAAGCTGCGATTGAGTTTACATTTGAGTCACGTGGGTATCAAAAAGGCGATACTTATTTGACGCAAGAACAAATTGAACTTTATTTAGAATCACATTTAAGAGTCAATCTTGACATTCAACCCCATATAGAAAAACTTATTTTTGAAGGTAAAATCAAAGAAATAAACGGTATGTACAGTTTAAGTCCATCCTATTTTAGTGAATATTATATTGCTGAAAAACTACATGCTTTATCGCAATCATTAAAAAATCAAGTTGACGTTTTTGATGTTGTGGATTTGATTGAAAAAACAAAACATATGACGTATACCAAAGTTCAAAAAGAAGCCATCGCAACAGCACTCGTTTCTAAAGTGTCGATTATTACTGGGGGACCTGGTACTGGAAAAACAACTATTATTGATGGCATTGTATCTGCCTACTTGCAACTCAATAATTTAAAGAAAACAGATTATGAAATTGCCACCAAAATTGGTTTGATGGCTCCCACAGGACGTGCGGCAAAACGCATGAGAGATATATTAGAGCTACCTGCTAAAACGATACATTCTGCTTTAGGATATGGATATGATGGTAGTTTTGAGTATTCTAAGATGATGTCGATGCCATTTGAATTGATTATTGTTGATGAATCATCCATGATTGATATTTTTTTAGGGCATCGATTGATGGATGCGATCTCTGAACGCGCACAAGTTGTGATTGTTGGTGATGTAGACCAGTTACCATCCGTAGGTCCTGGACAATTTTTAGAAGATCTTATTGACTCTAAAAAAACTGCAGTCACATATCTTACACAAATTCATAGACAAGCGGCTACTTCTCAAATCGTGAAGCTTTCTCAAAAAGTCAATCAACGTATACTTATAGAAGAAGACTTAAAAACAGAAGATGATGTTTTTATGTATCAATGTTATCCTAATCAGATCATGCAAACGTTAATCAAACAAATTAAAGGTGCAATTGATAAAGGATATGACTTATATAAAGATATTCAAGTTTTGGTTCCTGTATATAAAGGGGATTTGGGTATTGATCAAATCAATTTACTTCTACAAGAAGAGTTTAATCCTAAAACATCGTTATGCATGAGGTATGGAGATAAATCTTTTTATGAGGGAGATAAAGTGATTCAACGTGTAAATGAACCGAAGCAAGGGATTATGAATGGAGATGTAGGTATCGTTAAAAAAGTACACAAAAATGATGAAAATCAATATACACTTACAGTGATATTTGATGATCAAGAAGTTGTATATAATAAAGATGACATTGATCAACTCAATTTAGCCTATGCAATAAGTGTACATAAAGCGCAAGGTTCAGAGTACGATATTGTCATAATGCCACTTGTAAAAAGTTATATGCATATGTTTAAAAAAGAATTGATTTATACTGCAATGACACGTGCAAAATCTCATCTTTTATTACTTGGTGATATGAAATTATTAATGTATGCTGCAAATCATGTTACAGAAAAGAGACAAACACTTCTCAAACATTTTTTAAATCATGATGTATCAAAAGAAGAAAAAACATTATCACCTTATGATTTTATGTAATAAAAAACACTGGCATTCGCCAGTGTTTTTATTTTAATGTAGAGCCACTTGGAACATCATTGGATGAGAAGGTTGCGGATTTAAAAATGCGACAATTTTTACCAATATGTGTTTGACTCGGTATGACTGCACTTTTTTCAATGACGGTAATACCTGTACTTAATAAATCAGGTTTTTCAATGTTCGGTGTCAACGGTCCATCTCCAATCGTCGTATGTCTTCCAATAACAACTTTTTTATCGATGATCGATTTCTTAATGGATACATGATCACTAATAATAACATGATTTAATATGACACTGTCTTCAATGACAGTATTTTTTCCAACGCGCACACCAGGTGATAGCACTGAATTAATGACGGTGCCTTCTATCACACATCCATTGGACACTAAACTATTTTTAATCGAAGCTTTTGCACCAACTTTAACAGGTGGTAAGTCCTCAGATTTTGTAAATACTTTCCAAGAAGGATCATATAAATCTAAATCAATGGTAGAAGAATTGAGCTCTAAGTTTGTTTCTAAGTAAGAATCATATGTTCCAACATCTTGCCAATAATCTTCAAATTTATAAGCGTATACAGATTCACTTGCTGATTGAATAATATGCGGAATGATATGATGACCAAAATCAAGATCATCTTGTGGTAATTCTTTTAACACTTGCTTGAGAAGCTGAACATCAAATAAATAAATACCCATACTTGCAAGATTTGAGGTCGAGGTTTTTGGTTTTTCTTTAAAAGCTTTGATTTCTAGACTTTCATCTACTTCCATAATACCAAAACGTGACACATCATCAAAAGGGACTACTTTTGTTGCAATGGTGAGTTTCGCTTGTTTTTTTAAGTGTTGATCGATCATTTTACGATAATCCATCTTATAAATATGATCACCAGATAAAATTAAGACGAGTTTTGGATTTCTTTGATCGATAAAAGATAAGTTTTTACGTACTGCATCTGCAGTGCCTAAATACCAATAATTATGAGGCTGTAATAACGTCACAGAAGAATCTCTTCTGTCTAAATCCCAAGCCTTTCCACTCCCGATATGAGAATTAAGGGAAAGGGGTAAGTATTGAGTGAGTATCCCAATATCGTAAATATTTGATTGACTACAATTGGATAATGTGAAATCAATAATTCTAAATTTACCAGCAAATGGCATGGCCGGTTTCGAACGTTTATTCGATAATAGATCGAGTCTTGAACCTTTTCCTCCAGCTAAAATCAGTGCAAGTATTTCCATTGGTGTTAACCCTCCAATATGGTTTGATACAATGTCGCATATGCTTTTGCCATCATTTCTAGATTAAAAGTCTGCTTCATTGCTTGTGTTTTTAATTGTTTGATCATTGTTTGATTTGTTATATATAAATTAGATACATCATACAAGATGTCCTTAAACACATGTGGTTGATAATTTTCAAATGTGAAACCTGTGCCGGTATGCGTAAATTGATTGTAAGGTATCACAGTATCTTTAAGTCCTCCAGTTTCATGAACAATGGGTAATGCACCATAACGCATCGCAATCATTTGACCAAGTCCACAAGGTTCGTATTCTGAAGGCATCATAAAAAAGTCGGAAGCCGCATATGCAAGATGTGCAATTTTTTCATTAAATCCAATATAAATACGGACTTTATTAGGGAATTTGTTCAGTAAATATTGAAAATAATCTTCATAGTATGAGTTACCTGAACCCATTAAAAAAACTTTGACATCTGCGTGTGTGAGAAAATCTTCTAGAGATTGTTGAAATATAGAGATGCCTTTTTGTGAGGACAATCTTCCAATATACGTAAAAAGTTGTTTCTCTTCACCAAAATCAAAATGTTTAAAAAGTGCTTTTTTATTGGCTTTTTTACCAGAAGTATGCGTATTGACATCATAAGTCTTCGCTAAATAAGGATCAATTTCAGGATTAAAAACAGCATCATCAATACCATTTAAAATACCGGTAAAATCTTTTTCTCGGTATCGTAACATACCATCCAATGTAAATCCATGCGCTTGATGGAGAACTTCATTTCTAAAACTTTTGGATACGGTGTTAATTTTCGTTGCTCTTGCGATTCCTGCTTTTAAAAAGTT
>CAXRJA010000071.1:0-13467 GCA_964230965.1 Acholeplasmataceae bacterium
ATCTTAGATACAAGACTTCAACGTCTTACAGGTCTTGAAATCGAAAAACTTCAACAGGAACACGAAGACTTAAAATTAAAAATTGTTGATTTTAAAGATATCATCGCCAAAGATGATCGTAAACTTACCATCATCCAAGAAGAACTTCAACAAATTAAAACCCAATATCACGAACCAAGATTAAGCGAGATTAATTTAACAGAAGATATTACCATTGAAAACGAAGATCTCATACCTGTTGAAGATGTTGTAATCACAATTACAAACAACGGGTACATCAAACGCATGAGTTTAGATCAATATAAATCTCAAAACCGCGGTGGTGTTGGGATGGCAGGCATCAAAGTTCATGAAGATGATTACGTTGAACATATTGAACTTACATCTACACATGATTATCATTTATTCTTTACTAATACAGGGCGTGTTTATAAAATTAAAGGATATCAAATTCCTCGAGGATCTCGCCAATCAAAAGGGCTTCCACTTGTAAATCTACTCGCACTCAATCCTGATGAACGACTTGCTTCTATGACGTGTGTAAAAGATTTTGATGACGAAAAAGCCGCACTCACGTTTGTCACGAAAAACGGTATTGTGAAACGTACACTTGTGTCAGAGTTTAAGAATATTCGCCAAAACGGTATCATCGCTGTGAATTTAAGAGACAATGATGAACTCATCAATGTTTCACTCACAAACGGTACAAAAGACATCATATTAGGTGCATCTAACGGTAAAGCAATACGTTTCAACGAATCAATGGTGTCCACTGTTGGCCGTACAGCTATCGGTGTCAAAGGGATGAACTTATCTTCTAACGATGCTATCGTTGGTGTCGCGATTATTGATCCTAATCGCGAAAACCAAGACATCTTGGTGATTACCGAAAATGGATTTGGTAAACGTACAAAAACAGATCAATATCGCCCTCAAAACCGCGGCGGAAAAGGTGTAAAAACATTAAATGTCACAGAAAAGAACGGAGCACTTAAAACATTGACGGTTGTGACAGATGAAAACGACATCATTGTTGTATCTGATCGTGGTGTTGTTATGAGAACCGATGCGTCTAAAATCGCTCAAACCAATCGTGCGACACAGGGTGTTACCATCATTAAATTAAAAAATGATCAAAAAGTATCTACGGTAGCCATCGTGCCTCATCAAGACGATGAGGAAGAAGAAACAACAAATCAAGATACGTTTGTCCAGGAAACACTCGATGTTGATACACAAGAAACAGCACCAATTGTCCAAGAGTTAGACGCGGACTTGGAAGATACAGAAGATACCGAAGAGACAGACTCAAACGATCAATTGTTTAAAGATTAGGGGGAAACATATGAAAGTACTCGTTGTCGGCGGTGCAGGCTATATTGGTAGCCATGCAGTACTAGAACTAATTAAAGAAAACCACGACGTCATTGTTTTTGATAACCTGTCTTCAGGATTTAAAGATATGGTGTCAGAACAGGCAACACTTATTGTTGGAGACATAAGAGATAAAAAAGCACTAAGTGCTTTATTTAAGACACATCCCAACATCGACATTGTGATGCATTTTGCAGCGAAGATTGTAGTTCCTGAAAGTGTTGTAGAACCTTTAGAATATTATTCAAACAATGTTGAAGGTGTTCGCATCTTATTAGATGCAATGCAAGAAAACAATGTGAAAAACATTGTATTTTCATCTACCGCTGCTGTATACGGAGAAGCATCAGGTGTTTGCTATGAAGACGATGCTACAAAACCAATTAACCCTTACGGAGAAACAAAACTAGCAACCGAAAACATGATTCGTTGGGTGACACAAGCACATGGCATGAACTATTTAATCTTTAGATATTTTAATGTCGCAGGGGCAGACAGTTCTCTAAAAATTGGTCTAAAAAAAGACCAACTCACACATTTGATTCCGGTTGCAATTCAAGCACTAATTGGAGTGAGAGATAAACTCATGATATACGGAAACGACTATAATACAGATGATGGGACATGTGTAAGGGATTATATCCATGTTTCTGATTTAGCTTATGCACATGTTCTTGGTGCATCATATTTAGTCAATGGTGGTGCGTCCACAACAATCAATTTAGGTTCGAATCAGGGATTTTCTGTATTAGAGGTTGCGAAAACGGTGCAACAATTAGGCAATATGACGTATGAAATGACAGAAAGACGTCCAGGGGATCCGGCAAAATTAATTGCGTCAAATCAAAAAGCCCAAACGCTACTTAAATGGCAACCTAAATATGGTTTAGAAGATATTATCAAATCAGATTTTGAATATAGAAAAACATTAAAAAAATAAGGAGCTCAAAGCTCCTTTTTTATATGAAATAAATGATTAGAGATATCGTTCCAATTACGAAACAGTACACAGAAAAATAAATTAAATTTTTCACTTTTACATGATGATAAAACCAACGTATCGCATAATAACTAAAAACAAAACTTAAAATAAATGATACACCATAACCCAAAATATTTACAGACTCATTCACCTCTGAGAGTCTAATAAAACCTAGAACAGATACAGGAATCGAAACCACGATATAACTTAAAAACGAAAACTTCATCGCAGATTTTAAAGGTAGTTTTTGGCTGAGTCCACCAACGAGGGTTATCCCGCTTCTTGATATCCCGGGAACAACCGCAAACATTTGAAATAACCCAACAGCAATTGCATTTTGAAAGGTGACGTTTTTATTGTATTCAAAATGACGATTTAAAAAAATAATAAAAAGAAGAGATCCCGTAATAAAGAGTGCAACCGATGTTGTCAATAGATCATTTGGAAGAATGTTTTCAAAAAGAAGACCGGCAATTCCAACAGGAATAACAGCAACCCCCACTTTAATGACATACAAGAAATCTTCTTTGAAATTATGATCCGCTTTGATGATAAAGCGGTAACTCGATTGAACAAGTCCGGTCACATCTTTTCTAAAGAAAAATAAAATTGCCAAAAAAGATCCTGTATTTGTAAGCATTAAAAACATCGTTAAGTTATCTAAATTCATGCCTAGAAAATGACTAAACAAAGTCAAATGACCACTACTAGATATCGGTAAAATTTCAGTGATACCTTGAATAATCCCTAAAATCACATATTTTAATAACTCAAGCATCATGTCCTCTTTTCGATACGATTATAACATATTAAAATCACATAATTGTGCTAAAATAGAGTTATTCAAGACATTTCAATGTGAAAGGACAATTATGATTAAAAAAGCAGTCATTCCTGCAGCAGGTTACGGCACAAGGTTTTTACCTATTACAAAAGCAATTCCAAAAGAAATGCTGCCAATCATTGACAGACCCACCATTGAATTTATCGTCAACGAAGCAAAGGCAAGCGGTATTGAAGATATTCTCATTATTGTCAGCAGCAACAAAAATGCAATTGTGGATTATTTTGATTACAACATTGAATTGGAAACCATATTAAAATCAAAAGGAAAAGAAGATTTATATCAAAAAGTACACGGTATTGCTGAAGGTGTTAATATTTATTTTGTAAGACAAAAAGAACAATTGGGTCTTGGACACGCTGTATTACAAGCGGAAGCATTTATTGGTAACGAACCTTTTGCTGTCTTGTTAGGAGATGATCTATATGTTGGTAAAGAAAAACCAGCCTTAAAAGAGCTCATCGACGTTTACGAAAACAAAAAAGCATCTATACTTGGCACTATGGAAGTATCTTTAGAAAACACATCTAAATATGGTATTTGTGACCCTAAATCCACAGAAGGAAACACCATGTTATTAAAGGGTGTTATAGAAAAACCTAACAAAGAAGATGCACCTTCAAGACATGCCATTGGTGGTAGATATATTTTAACACCCGCTATTTTTAACATTTTAAAAACACAACAAAAAGGCTTTGGGGGAGAAATTCAGCTTACAGATGCCATCTTAAATTTAATGACATCTGAAGATGTTTATGCAACATCGCTTCAAGCAAAAAGATATGATGTTGGATCTAAAATTGATTACATCGAAGCCATCATTGATTTTGCTTTAGAGGAACCAACACTTAAAAACGAACTTAAAAACTTACTGAAAAACAAAGGATAACATATGCTTGACTTAAAATACATCGTGGACAACATTGATGGCGTCATTGAGAAACTTAATACTAGAGGCCAAGATTTTTCTTATTTGAGAGAACTTGTTTCGTTATCTGAAACAAGAAAAAATGTAATTGTAGACGTTGAAGCAAAGAAAGCATTCAGAAATGAAACATCTAAAAAAATAGGGGCACTAAAAAGGGAAAACAAAGATGTTTCAGAAGTATTAAAAGAGGTAGAAACCATTGGTGCAGATATCAAAGTGCTCGATGAAAAGTTGTTGGATATTGATGTAACAATAAAAGAAATCTTATTAAACACACCCAATATACCAAGCGCAGCAACACCGGTAGGTAAAGATGAACACGATAATGTAGAAATTAAAACTTATTTAGAACCAAAAAAATTCACTTTTCAACCGAAAGATCACGTTGAACTTGGAACACAACTTGGAATATTAGATTTTGATCGTGCGGCCAAAATTACAGGTAGTCGATTTGTTGTAGATAAAGGATTAGGTGCAAGACTAGAACGCGCCCTATTACAATTTATGATGGATACACACGCTCAAGAAAACGGTTATACAGAGATGGTGTTGCCATATATTGTCAATGAAACTTCTATGACGGCAACTGGACAATTTCCAAAATTTAAAGAAGAAGTGTTTAAATTATCGTTAGACGATCGTTTGTGGTATTTAAACCCTACAGCAGAAGTGCCATCTATTAATTATTTTAGAGATGAAATTATACAAGAGCCACTACCAGTAAAGTTTGTTTCATATACCACAGCATTTCGATCTGAAGCGGGTTCTGCTGGAAAAGACACCAAAGGTATTTTAAGACAACATCAATTTCACAAAGTGGAACTCATTCAATTTACAAAACCAGAGGATTCTTATCAAGCATTAGAAGCAATGTTGTTACACTCAGAATCAATTCTTCAAAAATTAAAACTTCCATATCGTGTGGTTGCACTTTGTACAGGGGATATGGGTTTTAGTATGGCAAAAACATATGATATTGAAGTGTACTTACCAGGCCAAGGACGCTATCGCGAGATAGGCTCTATTTCTAATGCCGAAGACTATCAAGCAAGAAGAGGAAGCATTCGATTTAAACGATCACCTGATCATAAAGCAGAATTTGTCCATACATTAAATGGATCGGGTCTTGCCATCGGTAGAACCATGATTGCAATTATTGAAAATTACCAAAATGAAGATGGAACGATTACCGTTCCCGATGTATTAGTGCCTTATATGCACACAAACGTCATTTCCTAAAAAAGGAGGATATTATGACCATTGTTTATGTGGAAGACGCGTATGAATTATCAGAGATTATACGTAAATATTTAGAAAGAGAAGGATATCAAGTTCGGGTTTTTGATAACGGAGAAGATGCCTTAAGTATGATTGAAGAAAATGTTGACCTATGGATTCTTGACATCATGTTAAAAGGTGAGATTACAGGCTATGACCTTATTAAAAAAATTAAAGAAAAAAATCCAAAACAAGCAATTATGTTTACATCAGCACGCGATCAAGACATAGATAAAATTGTAGGACTAGAACTTGGAAGCGATGATTATTTAGCGAAACCATTTTCACCAAAAGAATTGATGCTTCGTGTTCAAGCCATTTTAAGAAGAACGCATCCAAATGCTGAAGGTATCGTTGAATATCTACCATATATCATTGATACGAATAAAAGACAAATATTTGAAGATGAGAAAAAAATTGATCTTACAAATAAAGAATTTGAAATGCTAGCTTATTTTTTAAAACACCCCAACACACCACTTGAAAGACAAGCGATATTAATACACGTTTGGGGAGAGAATTACTATGGAAGCGATCGTGTTGTTGACGATTTACTAAGAAGACTTAGACAAAAAATGCCAGATCTAAAAATCGAAACCATTTATGGCTTCGGTTATCGGATGCTATGAATAGACTGAGACTTTCTACGCAATTTTATATTATATTTACGGTTGTTATTTTGCTCACGAGTTTATTTTTCACACTTGGGATGAACTATGTGTTTGAAGATTTTAGGGCGGAACAAAACCGTGATCAACTCGCAACATATGCAAATAACATTTTTGATGCGTACTTAAATCAAGGACTCGAGAGTCCTTTTTTAAGAAGTGATTATAACGGCTATGTCATTTATGAAGATGGCGCAAAAGTATATGACGCTAACTTTGAAATCATTGATAGTATTTATACAACAAGACAATTGTTTTTGAGAATGAACACATGGCTAAGTAATGAAAAAACGGAATCTTTTGACGAGGATACATTTTATTTTCATTTAACCCGTTTTCAAAACGATATATTGATTGTTGCTTTTACAGACAGCACATATTTAGAAAACTTAGGCACGTCGTTTAATGTTATTTTAAGAATCAGTTTCATTTCTATAGTACTACTTGGAAACACCACCATTTTAGTATGGTCAAGAATTATTTTAGATCGTATTAGAAAACTCCAAGGTGAGGTAACAAAGCTTTCTGCAAACAACTATCACGAACCAATTGAAGTTGTTGGCGAAGATGAAATCTCTGAACTTGCAAGACGCATTGAAAACATGCGAAAAGAAATAGAATCAAACGAAAAAACAAAGCAAGAAATGATTCAAAATATTTCACATGACTTTAAAACGCCGATTGCTGTGATTCAATCTTATGCTGAAGCGATTGGAGATGGTGTTGCTGATGTCGATGACACCACCATTATTACAAAACAAGCAGATATTTTAAATCACAAAGTGAAGCAACTTATTGAACTTACAAAACTAGAACATAATGTTACAGAACAAGCGCGACATGACATCTCTATAAGAGAAGTGATTCAACATATTTATGATCAACAAAAATTCAGACGAGATGATGTCCAATTTATATTAGACTTAGACCATTCAACCTATTATGGTGTGTATGATTATTTCTTCTCGGCATTTTCTAATATCGTCGATAACATGTTAAGATATGCAACGTCAAAAATATCGATTACATTAAAAAATCAAACGTTAACATTTGAAAACGACGGAGAACATATCGAAGAATCAATGATTCAAACACTATTTAAACCATATGAAAAAGGCCCAAAAGGTCAATTTGGGCTTGGATTATCGATTGTCAAAAAAACGATGGATTTATTTCAATTATCGATTGAAGTTTATAATAAAAAAGACGGTGTTGGATTTACGATAAAGCCTTTGTAATAGATGTAAACAAATAATCAAAGTCTTTTTCTGAAGTGTTTTCACGAAAAACAATCGCGACACCATCTTTATCATATCTAGGGATGATATGTAAATGGACATGAAACACAGTTTGACCGGCAACCTCTCCGACATTACTTAAAAAGTTAAAACCTTTTGGGTGTAAAGTCATACGAATTGCTTCGGCGATTTTTTTACCAATCACCATCATGTGAGACAAAACATGATCCGGCGTTTCTAAAGCATCTTTAAAAGCTTCTTTTGAAACAACCAAACAATGACCTTTTGTTGCTTGAGAAATGTCTAGAAAAGACATAACCAAGTCATCCTCATAGAGCATATACGATGGTATTTCTTTATCTCTGATTTTTTCAAATATTGTTTTCATTGTGTTACCCCCTATGGCTTCATTTTAGCACATATTTCTTTTGAAAACGATTAAGACTATGTTAAGATGTTTAAGGAAGGTGAACACATGAAAAAAATACCAATAGGCGTTTCTGGAAGACACGCACATGTAACACAAGAGCATTTAGAAATCTTGTTTGGAAAAGGATTTGAACTCACAGAGTTTAAACCACTCTCTCAACCTGGACAATATGCAGCAAATGAGAAAATAGATGTTGTTTCTCCAAAAGGAAACACCATTAAAGGTGTGCGTATTTTAGGACCTGTGAGACCGGCATCTCAAGTTGAAATATCTAGAAGCGATGCTTTAAGAGGTGGTTTTGAAGCACCCGTAAGATCGTCTGGAGATGTAAAAGGTAGCGGGGCTTGCATGCTCATTGGACCTAAAGGACAAGTTGAATTAGAAGAAGGTGTCATTATCGCGGATCGTCATATTCATTTTTCACTTGAAGATGCAGATGCTTTTGGTGTCAAAAACGGAGATATCGTCTCTATTCTAGTAGAAGGACAAAAACCTGGAATATTAGGAAATGTATTGTGCAGGGTGTCAAAAAGTTATGCACTAGATTGTCACCTAGATACTGATGACGGTAGCGCGTTTATGTTAAATACGGGCGATGAAGCAACACTTGTAAAATCATATGAAATTCAACAATAGTGCCAAAAAGGCGCTTTTTTGTATATGAAAAAAACCATTATTGTAGTTGAGGGAACCCATGATGAGCATCATCTTAAAACACTTTATCCAGGTATAGAAACAATTTCTGTTGGTGGAAGTGCAGTGGATCAACACGTTTTAGAATTTTTAGTAAAGTATCAAAATGTACTTGATATTATTTTGTTGTTTGATCCTGATTTTCCCGGAGAAAAAATAAGAAAAAAAGTTGCTGAAAAACTTCAATCACCAAAACATATTTATGTTGACCAAAAGGTCGCCAAATCAAAAAAGAAAATAGGCATTGAACACATGTCAAAAAAAGATTTAAACGAAGCATTTAAACATGTTGTTTTAGAAAAAAATGTACCTAGCATCTCAAAAAAAGACTTTGTAGATCTCGGCCTCCAAGGACAAAAAGGATCTAGAGCACTTAGAGATATGATTTCTTTTAAACTACATCTTGGCGGGAACGTCAATGCGAAAACTCTATTCAAACGATTAAATTTTATCGGAATCACTAAAGAAACACTTCAAAGGATAATGGATGGCACATCAATTTAAAAAAAGATTTGGACAAAACTTTTTAAGAGATCAAAACTTACTAAAAAAAATTGTTCAAACAGCAAAAATTAAAGATAAACATGTAATTGAAATAGGTCCAGGTGAAGGGGGACTTACAAAGCACGCAATCAGAGAAGCGAAGGCGCTTGTGGCGTATGAAATTGACACAACACTTCAACCAACACTTAGTTTGATAGAGCAATCCACTCCAAATGTCTCGTTTATATATGAGGATTTTTTATCGATACCAACGTTTGATACAAAATATACCCACATAATAGGCAATATCCCTTACAATATCACATCACCAATTTTATTTAAGGTTCTAGCTTTAGATCATATTGAACGTGCAACGTTTATGGTTCAAAAAGAGTTTGCTGAGAGAATGACAGCATCATCAAAAACAAAAGCATACAACGCACTAACTGTGATGATGCAATTATCTTTTCATGCTACATATGAATTCACAGTAACAAAAAAAGTGTTTTATCCCACTCCAAAGGTTGATAGTGCGATTGTTTCTCTTCAAAGAAAAAATGTAAGCAACAACAAACTCAATCAATTTGTAAAAGATTGCTTCAAACAAAAAAGAAAAACCATAATGAATAACTTATTTGAAACAAGAAGCATTTCGAAAGAAACAATATCGGATGCATTGTTAAGCTTAGGGTATTTAGAAAATGCGCGTGCAGAAGAAGTGGAACCCGCAGACTTTGTAAATCTATTTAATAAAACGCTTACATAAAGCCAAAAATCAAAGTTTTTTTGCATGCTTAATTTGATTAAAGCCTTTAATCAAGCCATAGAAAATGATGCAAAAGTTGAAATTCATAAATTATATGATATAATGACGATAACGATGATTCGTGGAGGAAAAAGGATGAAAATTACTGATGTTCGTGTTAAACTCGTTGAAAGTGATAGTCGCTTAAGAGGTGTTGCTACCATTACATTTGATGATGCATTTGTTGTTCATGACATTCGCATTATTGAAGGAGAAAATGGAATATTTGTTGCAATGCCATCCAAAAAAACACCAAACGGAACTTTTAGAGATATTGCACACCCAATTCATGGCGACATGCGTAAACTCATTGAAGAAGCGATTGTTAAAGCTTACGAAGATGTGAAAAATAACCCACCACAAGAATAAATGGTATGATAACAAACACGTCAATTGACGTGTTTTTTTATGATTATTTAAATTAAATTCATGTATAATAGAATGTGGAAAAGAGGTCTATATGTCAGTCGTTCACGATAAAAAAGTAAAACTTTTTGCATTAAGTTCTAACTTACCGCTTGCTGAGAAAATCTCAGAATCTGCAAAAATCCCATTGTCTAAAGCAGAAGTTTTTAAGTTTTCTGATGGGGAAATCACAGTAAACATCGATGAAAGTGTCCGTGGACATGATGTGTTTATTATTCAATCTACTTCTGCACCAGCAAATGAACATCTCATGGAATTACTGATCATGGCAGATGCAATTAAGCGTGCCTCCGCAAAATCACTTACTGTCATTATGCCGTATTACGGATATTCTAGACAAGACAGAAAATCTAGATCAAGACAACCCATTACAGCAAAACTTATCGCGGATTTAATTGAAGTTTCAGGCATTGATCGTGTGATTTCAATTGATCTACATGCAGCTCAAATTCAAGGGTTTTTCAACATACCCATCGATAATTTTCCAGCATCTTCTTTGCTTGCTGAAACATTCATAGACACACATTCTAAAGAAAATATTGTTGTAGTATCCCCTGATCATGGTGGTGTGACACGTGCACGTATGGTTGCCAATTTATTAGGGGCACCACTTGCGATTATCGATAAGCGTCGTCCTAAACCGAATGTTGCTGAAATACAAAATATTATTGGTGATGTGAAAGGCATGCGTGCCATCATGATTGATGATATAATTGATACCGCAAGAACGTTGTGCGCAGGTGCAAAAGCATTAAAAGATGCAGGTGCAACCGAAATTTATGCAATGGCAACACATCCGGTATTATCTGGGAATGCCATGGATCTTATTGAAAAATCTGTATTAAAAGAAGTGTTTGTTACCGATACAATTAAAGTTGATTTAACGCAATCACAAAAAATTAAACAAATTTCTATCGGTAAACTTTTAGGACGCTCTATTGTTCATATCGCGGGAGACTTACCAATCAGTCAACTATTTGATCGATTAGCACACAAGGTTAAGAAGGCCAATGACTAAACTTGTTGTTGGTTTAGGTAACCCAGGAAAAAAATACGAAAAAACCAGACATAATGCTGGTTTTATTGTTTTAAACCAATACATTAAACAACATAACATTACAATGCAGACAAAAGATAAGTTTTTAGGAGATGTTGGTGTTTTTGGGACTCAAGACAACAAAACCATCTTTTTAAAACCGAACACATATATGAATTTATCTGGACAGTCTATATTAAAAGTCATCCAGTATTATGATATAGAAATTAAAGACATCCTTGTATTTGTTGACGATATATATTTAGATGTAGGAACTTTAAGGTTAAGAGAAAAAGGTGGACACGGTGGGCAAAACGGATTAAAAAATATCATCGCGCATTTGCAAACTCAAGATTTTAAACGTGTGCGTTTTGGTATTGGTGAAAATAAAAACATGCCACTGGATGCTTATGTTTTATCGAATTTTTCCAAGAACGAAGAACCGATTGTTTTCGACACCTTAATTGCTTGTATCGATATCATTGATCGATTTATACAAGAAGAACCCTTTGTTGATGTCATGACAAGACACAACACAAAAAAATAATGACATTAAAGCATATTGTTGTACATCAAGAGCATATAGAAACAATAAAATCCCAGCGTGAGCAAACGCTGGTTTTTAAACATTCAACACATCCATATAACATGTATTTGCTTCATAAACTTTATGAACAAACAAAGAAGACGATTTTTATTGTTTTACCTAATTTATATGAAGCCCAACAGTATTACGATCATATGCAGAAAATCACGGATTCAAACAATATTTTATTTTACCCTGTTGATCAAACACTCACCTATTTAATGGCATTAGGGAGTCCAGAATTTAAGACAGAACGACTGTTTACAATTTATCAATTACTTTCCGGTAAACCGTTCATTGTTATTACAACATATCAAGGTTTAACAAGAACAACCTTGTCTGTGGATGATTATGAAAAAGCGAAAAAAACACTCAATGTCAATCAATCATATACAAGAGAAGACATATTAAACTACTTAATTTATAACGGGTATCAAAACATACATACCGTTGAGAAACCAGGTGATTTTTCAACAAGAGGAAGCATTATAGATTTTTATTCATTACAACACGCACATCCCGTAAGACTTGATTTTTTTGGCAAAACATTAGAAACAATTAAATTTTTTGAGCTTCATACACAACGTTCTATTGCAAGATTAGAAACCATTGATGTTGTTCCGGTCAATGAACTTTTTTACACGGACTTAATGAGAGACACGCTTGTCTCAAAACTAGAAAAAGATTTAAATACAGAGAACTTATCAGAAAAAGAATCAAAAAAGCTCATACAAGATATTGAAAATATTCAAGATAGAAGACACCTTGAGCAATTAGATTTGTATGTTCATATGCTTCATCAAAAGCCATCAAATATTTTAGAATTTAGTGAAGATCAATTTGTTGTGATGGTGGATACACACAAAATGATGCTCAACGAAACACAAAAAGAGCGCGAGTTTCAAACATATTGCCACGCAATGGGTGGAAATTATTTTTTAAATATGCTAAAAGAAAGAAGTTTGGAAGATATTATGAATATCGCCCAAATAAAGCTTTTCACACAACACACAGAAACTGATGGTTTTACGCTGAATATGGAAAGCATTCCGCCATATCAACAAAACATACAACTTCTTTTACATGACATCAAAACAACACCCAACATCAAAAATATTGTCATTTCTATTCCAACACAATCGTTAAAGGAAGTGTTTTTAGAGCAGGCCAAAGCACGCCTCATTCAATATCCTGTTATTTTTACAGATGATTATATGATTGGGTCTTTTTATGACCGAAACAATCAAACGATGTATTTAGATGAAACATCGATCTTCAATAAACAAAAAACGATCCGTTCTTCTTATCGTTCTGTTATGAATCAAGCGACCAAAATACACCATTCTGATGATTTATCCCTGGGAGATTATGTCGTGCATTATGATTATGGTATTGGGCAATATATCGGCATTAAGACAATGGAATTAGGGTCTCAAAAAAGAGATTACTTACATTTGGTTTATGCAAACGAAGAAGCTTTATACGTACCTATGGATCAAATGGATCGCGTATTAAAATACAGTCAAAAGGATACCTCTACACCCAAACTTTCAAAACTAGGTAGTAAAGTTTGGCAACAAACAAAAGCTTCCGTTAAACAAAAAATTAAAGATTTGAGTGATCGACTTATTCAAATTTATGCTGAAAGAGAAACAGTGACAAGAAAAAGCTTTGATATCGTCAAAGATTTAGAAAC
>CAXRJA010000072.1:0-5878 GCA_964230965.1 Acholeplasmataceae bacterium
TGGTGCTTGATATTGTGCAACAATGACACCATCTAAAAAGGCAATGACTTGTGGACTTGTTCTTGCAATATCAGGATACGCTTTTGTAAATGCGTCACGATCTCTATTGGCTGCAGCACCTACAAAATCATGATAATAATAAATGGTATCTGTATATACATCCACACCTTCACTATAAAAATAATCAGCGATAGAACCAATGGTTGCGACACATGCAGAACATTGCGGGCTACCGATATACAAGATGAATAAGCCACCTTCATTGATACGCTTTTCAATACCATCATTAAATAATGATCCATTAAATGTCACTTCATAAAAAGGGTGATCAGAAGATAATTCTGCACCGACTTCTTGATACATATCATAAATTTTTTGTTCATTTGAACGCAGTGTTAATAATAATAAACTTAAAATTACTCCTAGTACAACACCTACTCCTATGAGGACTTCTCTTGGTATTTTAGGTGTTACTGTGTTGTAATGTTTTGCCATAATTAACCTCCAATTTAACACTCATTATTATAGCATGAAGCATTATTTTTGTGGATATAAATCCTCAAAAACATGTTCTAAATGTTTCAAATATTGTTTTTGATCCAATACATTCACAAGATCATCTTTTATAGTATTAAAAAATGTCTCTTTTAATAAAATTTCCAATAAAGGCTTTTTTTGATCTAACGCAATAAATGATGCTTGTTGAATATGTTCATAACTTTGGATACGATCAAATCCTTTATCAATGCATACATGTAAAAGTCGTTGCGAAAATGTGGTTTGATACGTTTGATCAATATGGTCTTGCATGGTATCTTCAAATACGACAAGGTTTTGTATCAAATCATTTAGTTTTATGATCATCGTTTCTAATACGCTAAAGCTATCTTCAAACATCACGCGTTCCACAGAGGAATGTGAAATGTCTCTTTCGTGCCATAATGCGATATTTTCCATCGCCATTGTCACATAGCCTCTTAACATACGAGATAATCCAGTTAAGTTTTCACTTGAAATCGGATTTTTTTTATGTGGCATCGCAGAAGATCCTTTTTGATGCTTAGAAAAACCTTCAGATACTTCTCGCACATCGGATCTAGAAAGCAACCGAATATCTAATGCAAAATCTTCAATGACAGATCCTAATGTTGCGATACTACTGATGAATGCTGCATGTTGATCTCTGGCAAGGACTTGCGTTGAAAGTTTTTGTACTGGTAATCTGAGTATCTCTCCAACTAATTTCTCATGGGTTCTTGGAAGTACTGAATAATGACCAACAGCACAACTGAGTTTTACTTTTGTCACTGCATGAAGTGCATCTAAATACCTTTGATAACTACGAGAAAGATCTTCATGAAAACGTAAATACCGTAATCCAAATGTTGACATTTCTGCAAACATCCCGTGTGTCCTTGCCATCATGGGTGTGGATTTAAAGCGTTTTGCTTGTGTTAATATTTCTTCTAGTAATGCGGTCATGGCTATATCAATACATGTATGAGCCTCTTTTAATATTAAAGATTGTGCCGTATCCACACTATCTGTAGACGTTAATCCGTAGTGAAAATATCGCTTCACATCTTTTAATTGTGCCATCATGGATTCAACAAAGGCTAATACATCATGTTTTAATGTTTTTTCTCTTTGTAAAATATCATTAATATTCACGGTGCCTTTTAATAGGGCGTCTTTATCTTTTTCGTGGATGACATTTCTTTGATATAAAGCTTTTATAGATGCGCGTTCAACACGTAACATGTTTTCATAACGATTGGTTAATGAAAAAATATCACGCATCTCTTGACTTTGATAACGTTTAATCACGTGTGGCCTCCCATATTTTTTTTACTTCAATGGTTTGTTCGCGTTTTGGTCCCACTGAAACATACGCAATGTCTACACATAGTGCTTCTGCAATATATTCTACATAATCTTTTGCAGCTTTTGGCAGATACTCATATGTTGTTATTTTTGAGATATCCTCTTTAAATGATGGGAGTGTCTCATAGACAGGTATCACTCTAGAAAGATCATCTATGTGCGCGGGTACTTCATCTATGATTTGTCCATCTAATTCATACTTTGTGCATACTTTTATGACATCCATTTCAGAAATCACATCGAGTAATGTGATGGCGATATGGGTGATACCACTGACACGTGCGGCATGTTTAAGAGATACAATATCTAAATAGCCAATACGTCTTGCTCTTCCAGTGGTTACACCATATTCGTGTGCAACCTCACGTATGTTCTGTGCAAGTGTATCATGAATTTCTGTAGGAAAAGGACCTTCTCCAACGCGTGTTGAATATGCTTTTACGATGCCTAATGCGCCTTCTAATAACCATGGTGCCATTCCTACTTGAGCAGGTATGCCTGAGACAGAAGGTGAAGATGATGTGACATATGGATAGGTGCCGTGTGAAATGTCTAACATGACACCTTGTGCACCTTCAAATAAAATATGTTGATCTTTTTTTACAGCTTCATCAATGTATTTAGAAACATCAATAATGTTAGGAATGAGCACTTCAATTTCTTTTTCATACGTTTCATAGTATTGTTTTGCATCAAATGCGATATGATGTAGAGATGCAAGTGCATTTGCTTCATCAATAAAACGTGTTTTATTTAATAGCGATGCAACCCGTAAACCTTGTCGATTGATTTTATCGCTATATGTAGGTCCAATCCCTTTTTTAGTCGTACCGATATGTTGTGTTTCTTCTTTTTTTGCATCTAAAATTTTATGAAAAGGCAAAATAAGATGTGCACGATTGGATACTTTAATGGAAGCATTTAAAAAAGGTTTTTTCTCATGAAAAAAGGTTTCTAAATTGATGACCATCCCTGGTCCCAAAATAGAAGTCACATGAGGATGAATGACACCTGATGGTAAAATATGTAAATCATAAGTATACGTATCAAACTTAACCGTATGACCAGCATTGTCACCACCTTGATAGCGGACAATGATGTCTGCTTTTTTGGCTAGGACATCGGTCATTTTTCCTTTTCCTTCATCTCCCCATTGGAGTCCTACAATCGCAATTCGTTTCATCAATTACCTCATCTATTTAACGTTATTATTGTAGCATAAAAACCCATCATTCATAAAGTCTTTAATTGTAGTATAATATGATTAGGAGTAAGCTATGACAATCATTTTTGTTTCATCAGAAGTTTATCCATTTCAAAAACATGGCGGTCTTGCAGATATTTCTGCTTCTTTACCAAAAACGTTGACTCAAAAAGGTCTGAAGGTTAAAACAATCTTACCGCTTTATGAAGATGATACATTTCAAGATGATTATCAATTATTTAAAAAGAAAACCATTCAGTTTGGTCAAGAAAGTATTGAAACAGAATACTATACGTATACGTTTGAAAATCACGATTATCTTTTTGTAAAAAATAGTTTATTATCTTCTTTAGATCCCAATGAAACATTTTTAACATACATGATGTTTAATGTGTCTGTACTATCGATATTAAAAGATTTAGACATGCCGATTGATGTCATTCATATTAATGATTGGCATACAGCATTTATTCCATTTTTATTGGATGCGATGTTTCGTCCATTAGATCCTTTTTATCAAAACATCAAGACATTACTCACCATCCACAATTTAGAACGTCAAGGCCAGTTTGATCGACATTATGAAACATATTTACCTTATAAAAACTTCACCTATATTTTAAATGGTCACGTCAACTTTTTAAAAACTGGTATTATGCGTGCAAACTATATTAATACCGTTTCAAAGACGTATAAACAGGAAATATTATTACGCTTTTATGGGTTTGATTTAGACAGTGCGTTAAAAGCACGTCAAGATCATTTAGAAGGCATTTTAAATGGCTTTGATCATCATTTATATGATCCAACAACATCTTCTACTTTATCGATAAATTATGATCTTGATACGTATAAAGATGGAAAATCCATCAATAAAAAAGCATTAATTGACTCTTTAGATTTAATAGATGCATCCCTTCCACTCATGTTATTTAATGGTAGATTAGGTCGACAAAAAGGGATTGATCTTATGAAATCCACATTAGAAGATGCATTACTCAATGAAAATATGAATCTCATTGTTGTTGGCGAGGGAGATTCAAAATACGAATCTTATTTTAAAGAACTTGAAAGAAAATATCCAAAGCATGTTCATTTTCATGAAGGATTTAATAAAACATTTTCTGAAAAAGCATACGCTGCATCCGACTTCTTCTTACTTCCAAGTTTATTTGAACCATCTGGGCTGAATCATCTGATTGCGATGCGCTATGGATCACTCCCAATCGTTCGTGCAACAGGTGGACTCAAAGATACTGTCTTTAAAGATGGTCCCAATCAAAATGGATTTACTTTTGTTAATTATGATGAAGAAGAATTTCATGATGTCTTTTTAGAAGCTGTCCGTATGTATTATGAAAAAGATCCATTATTAAAAGAAAAAATCAAACATGCCATGCAAGTGACATCACATCTAGAAGATATGGCGGACAGTTATATCGCACTATATCAAAAAGTTTTAGAAGATGAATAAAACAATAAAAAAAGCACGTAAGTGCTTTTTTTATTGAGCTGCTTCTAATATCGTTTTTAAATGAGGATTAAATGTCTTATTTCTAATCGCACTAATTTCTAATTTGTAAGGAGCGTGACCATCAACATATGGAGTTTCTAATATTTTGATGATGTCTTTAAAATCTTCGTCATATATGATTTCTAATAATGGTTCAAATCCAATATACCCAAAACCTAAATTTTCATGTCGATCTTTTGCAGCACCTTGTTCATTTTTTGAATCGTTAATATGTAAAACTTTGAGTCGATTCAAACCAATGATGTCATCAAAGGCTTTTTTAACAGCTTTAAAGTCATTTTTAATGTCATAGCCAGCATCATGGGTGTGACATGTATCTAAACAAATACTAATACGTGAATGATTGTTGGCTAACGTAATAATTTCATGAAGTTCTTCAAATGTTTTACCAACTTCATTCCCTTTACCAGCCATCGTTTCAAGTGCAATACGAACATCTAGATCTTTGGTGTTTTCAAAGACTTCTAAAAGTCCTTCTGCAATCCACTTTTTTGCTTGTTCTCTATCTTTACCGACGGCAGATCCTGGATGTAATACCATATCTTTAACACCTAAAGCATTTGTTCTAATGACTTCTTTGGTGAGAAAGGATTTTGCAAAGGCACGTTTTTCTTCGTCTGGATTTGCAAGATTAATAATATACGGTGCATGAACGACAACATTATGCTTATCAAAGTTGTTTGCTTCCATATGAGCATACGCTTCTTCAATTAAAAAAGTGTCCATCGATTTTCGAATCGTATTTTGAGGTGCTCCTGTATATACCATCATGGCAGTTGCACCATAAGATAATGCTTCTTTGACAGCACCTAAATACATATCCGGTCCAGATAATCCAACATGTGAGCCTATTTTCATATTTTTCTTCCTCGATTTTCTCTCATTTTCTTTTTATAGTTAGGTTTTATACGTTTCGGTTTTTTGTGTGTATATACAATTTGTTCTGCTTGTTTTTTTACACGTCTTAAGACAATGGTACCATCTTTGACGGTTGCTTTTTTTAGGGGATATCCTTGATTGATAAGTTTTAATATCCCTTCTCTTTCTTTATGATGATACAGTGTCATCGCGATGCCTGATTGACCCATACGACCCGTACGACCGACACGGTGCATCCAAAAACTTAAAGGTTTTGGAATATCATAACTTATAACATGCGAAACGGTTAAATCGATCCCTCGCGCCATCACATCAGAAGTGATGACCCATTCATAATCAAGTGCTTGAATACGTTTCATTTTTTGAATACGTATTTT
>CAXRJA010000073.1:0-43887 GCA_964230965.1 Acholeplasmataceae bacterium
CTTAGTTTGATCATCCTTTTATTTATCGGTATTTTTGTGAAAGTGATGTATCAAAAGCTTTTTTTAATGACTTATGATGAAAATTATGCATTGTTTTTAAAAGTAAATGTCACATTGATACGATACATTCTAGCAATTTTAACATCATTATTTATTGTCATTGGCGTACGTTCAATCGGGGTTCTACTCATTACTTCGCTTATTATTTTTCCAGCCGCTATCGCCTCTAGAATATCTCACACTTTTAAATACACACTTCTTTTAGGTGTCATCATTGCGACTTTATCAGCCGTCATTGGCATCTTAATTTCACATCCACTCAATATTCCTGCAAGTGCGTCAATTATTTTAATTTACACAATCTTTTTCATACTAAGTTTTGCTTTTAAACGTGGAGGTATTCAAACATGAGAATGACATCACAAAGAAAAAAAATACTAGATGTGTTGCATCAACATGATTTACCCATGACATGCGATGATATTCATATGATGATCAAAGATGATAAATTAAATTTATCTACAGTGTACAGGTCTCTTGAGAAATTTTATGAAGATCACCAAGTATTTAAAACGATTATCAATCAAAAACAGTATTATTATACTGGTCATCATCATCACTTCTTAGTATGTATTGGTTGCGAAAAAATGATACCTGTTGGTTGCCATATCGAGGGTAAAGAAAAAGCCATTGGGCAACCCTATGGCTTTCAAGTAACTCATCACGATATGACGTTATATGGATATTGTGACCATTGCCAAACGCATTAACCAAAACGTCTTGGATCTTCTGAAAGTTGATCTAATAATAAAACATCTTCTTTTGAAATTGAAAAATCTAAGTCTGCATTTTCTTCCATGCGGACTTTTTTTGTTGATTTAGGAAGTGGCAGTGTGTTGTGTTCTAATGTGTAACGAATGAGTATTTGTGCAGGTGTTCTTTGATATTTTTCTGCAAGTGATACAACGAGTGGGATCTTTAGAGCATGTCCAATCGCAAGCGGTGAATATGCTTCAACTAATATATGATTGTCTTGACAAAATGCAATCGTCTGTTTTTGTTTTTGAAAGTGACCAGCAAAAAATGCGATCTGATTCACGTGAGGTACTACACCAGTTCTAGCGATTAAATCTTTCAAGTCATCCACATTAAAATTTGAGACACCGATGGCACGAATTTTTTTTGATTCATAAAGTTCTACCATTTTTTTCCAGGCTTCTGCGTTACCCTCTTTACAATCTTGACCAATGTTTGACCATGGCCATGGTGCATGGATTAAATATAAGTCTAAATAATCTAATTGTAATCGTTTGAGTGTTTCATGAAAATACGATTCTGTTTCATCATATGTTTTAATATGTGAAGGTAATTTTGACGTTACAAAGAGTTCAGACCTCTTTATATGCGCATCTTTAATAGCTTGGCCAACACTCACTTCATTTTCATAAACATAAGCTGTATCAATATGTATATAGCCTACTTCTAGCGCATCTTTAACAGCTTGATAGGCGATATCACCATTTGGTACTTGCCAAGTCCCAAATCCAACTTTAGGAATATTAACACCATTATATAATTGAAATGTTTCTTTTAACATGTGATCCTCCTTATTTGATCATTTTGTATATGATATATGTTGTTGAAGTGGCAATCAATAATAAGATGATGCCTATATAAAGATTTAAAAAAGCATATGTTGTAGATAATAATATTGTTCTAGAAATGTATAAACCGATATATATGTATAAACTATATTCTAGTAATGATTTTTCATTTGGTGTCATGAGCTTCATTTGTATAGATGCTTTTTGATAGTGCTTAAACATGAAAATGGCACATATAAAAGCGACAAAAAAGATCAATGCTTGCGCGAGTCCTTCTTCATTGATGATGGCGACTAATATGGTGTAAATTGAAAGTAAGATTAACATGATGTGTGCATAAAATCTTAATAGTAAATATTTATATGGAATATTCATAATGACTCCTTTTATGTTATAATGCATGTGAGGTAAATCAAATGAGAAAAGCAATGTATCCAGGTACATTTGATCCAATTACAAAAGGACATGTCGATGTCATCGAACGTGCAGCTAATCTAGTCGATACTCTCTATGTTATTGTTGCAGACAATATGCATAAATCACGTTCATTCTCTGTTGAAAAAAGAATTGAATTTGTTCAAAAAGCAACAAAACATATTCCGAATCTTATCATCACATCTACAAGTGACCTTGTTGTGAGATATGCGCAAGAACATGACATTCAACTATTAGTGAGAGGACTTAGAAATATTCAAGACTACGAAAATGAATATGCACTCTATCAATATAACAGAAATATCAATCCTAACATTGAAACCGTCATTTTATTTCCATCTTCTAGAAATCATTTTGTATCATCTTCTGCAATTAAAGAATTGATTTTCCATGGTGCAGATATCGATCTCTATATTCCAGAAGTCATCATTGAAGACGTTCAAAAAGGCATTCTAAGTCAAAAGTAATTGATGTTTGATAAAAAATTCATATAATAAATCGTGTTTTATATGAGGGGCAATGAATGTTGCCTCTTTTTTTAATGCAACAAATCTTGAATTATCCATTGCAATGCCAATATCTGCTATCTTTATCATGGAGACATCGTTTAATCCATCGCCAACAGTAATCAATTGATCATATGGATTTAATTGTCTTAAATACTCAATTCCTGAAGCTTTATGCACATGTGGATAAATAAAATCTGCACCTCCAACATGCCAAGGAAAACAATGAAATTGAGTAAGCTTATGAGCGACTTCTTTAATATCATCATCTGAATCTGCAAATATCCACAACTGATAAATGCGCTGATTTAAGTAAAATTGAGGATCTACGATTGGATGTATCCCTCTTAGTGTTTGCATGGCATGATTCACACGTGCATCTGGATACAAAATTGCATCATCTTTTTCACTTACCATACCAATATTAATATTGGTGTCTTTTAAGATCGTGAACACATGCTCGATGTCTTTTATCAAAATCGGAATGTCATGAACGAGTGTGCCATTAATATAAAGCATTGCACCATTAATCAGTACCATATGATCAAACAAAGGTATGATGTCTTTAACAATTGTGAGTTTTTCTAAACTTCTTCCTGTCGCCAAACCTAAAATTGTATCTGGTTGTTTTTTTAATGCATGCAAAAGTTTTAAGGTATTCGGTAAAATGCGTCCTTCATCATTAAAAAATAAAGTATTATCTAAGTCAAAATAATAGGCTTTTTTCATATTTTCCTCACACTTATTATAGCATATGAGCGTGAAAGCTATCATTTCATCGCGAAATGTTATACAATAAAGATAACTAGTAACGATTCGGAGGAAAGATATGAGTCAAGACTTGCTTAAATCAGGCGAGATAGGTTTTTTCGCTTTAGGTGGTTTGGGTGAAGTTGGGAAAAATATGTATGTGTATGAAATCGAGAAACAACTTTTCGTTGTCGATTCTGGCATATTATTTCCCGATGAACACTTATTAGGAATAGATTACGTCATTCCAGATTTTTCATATTTAGAACAAAACCAAGATCGTATTGTCGGTCTTTTTATCACGCACGGTCATGAAGATCACATAGGAAGTATCCCGTATTTATTAAAACAAGTAAAAATACCAAAAATATATGCTGCTGGAATTGCAGTTGATTTCATTGAACATAAATTAAATGAACACAACTTATCATCCGTACCACCCATTGAAGAATTTAAAAGCTATTATAAATATACATTTAAAAATACTGAAGTTTCATTTATAAGGTTGACACATTCAATTCCAGATATGTATGGCATCGTCTTTAGAACACCACTTGGGATTTTATTTCATACAGGTGATTTTAAAATTGACTTCACACCTGTTGGTCCCCCAGCAGAATATCATAAGCTGACACAAATCGGACAAGAAGGTGTGCTTCTTTTATGTAGTGATTCTACCAATGCAGAACGTGACGATGTGATTCAATCAGAAAGTGTGATTGGTGAATCTATTAACGAACTTTTTGCAAACATTCGTGGACGTATCATCATTGCAACGTTTGCTTCGAATGTCTATAGAATTCAACAAATTATTGAATCTGCTATTAAAAATCAGCGAAAAATTGCTGTATTCGGACGTTCTATGGAGCGTGCCATTGAAATAGGCATTCAAAGTGGTTACATAAAAATCCCTAAAGATGCCATCATTAAGCCAGAACATGTTTCTAAAATGAATCCCTCTGAAATCGTGATTTTAGTGACAGGTTCTCAAGGTGAACCGCTTGCAGCACTCACAAGAATCGCGACGAATAATCATCGTTTCATTCAAGCAATGGCAGGTGATACGGTTGTATTTTCCTCTTCTCCTATCCCTGGTAATTCTGAACCTATCAACAAAACAATCGATAAATTGTACCGACTCAATGTCAATGTCATCACACATGGTCCGATTGCAGATACACATACATCTGGACACGGGAATCGTAGTGATCTAAAAATGATGTTATCACTCCTTAAACCCAAAATGTTTATTCCAGTCCATGGTGAACACCGCATGCAAAGACATCATCAAGACTTAGCATTACAATGCGGTGTTAATAAGAAACATATTCTTATTTTGGATAATGGTGATGTTGCTGCCATTTCAAAAAATCACATACGTCTTGCAGGCTCAGTGCCATCCGGTGAAGTTTATATCGATGGGACTGGTGTTGGAGATATTGGATCAAAAGTGATTAAAGAAAGAAAAGTATTATCTGAAGAGGGCTTATTTTCGATCATTATCACGTACGATGGTAAAACAAGAAAACTCCTGAATCATCCAACCGTCATCTCTCGAGGTTTCATTTATATGAAAGGTAATGAAGCCATCACCTCAAGTCTATCCAATGAAGTTGAATCTTTAATTCACCAAGAACTCAATAAAAAAATGATCAATCCACAAACAATGAAACAAGTAGTGATTGATCATTTATCTCAAATTATTCATAAGCTTACGCTTCGAAAACCTTTAATTATTCCGATTCTTGTCGACTTAGCCCAACAAAGTTAACACTTTGTTGGTTTTTTTTATGAACGTATCATCTACGTTAAATACTTCTCCTAACATCGCACCAATGAGCATCCCTCTGTCTGAGGACGCACCACCAATTTTAGTATTTAAGTGTAACCCCTCTTTAAAACTATTACTATGATAAACAACATGAAAAATTACCGGTACTGCATGATCAATATGACATGCAGTGCCAGCATATTTTGAAATATATTTTTTTGAATCTGTCATTTCTGTTGCTTTAACAAAGGTTTCTTTTTTATCTTCAGGAAGTCCATTCATAATGTCTAATATGAGGGCCTTATGTGGTTTTGTTTTGGCATGTTTAAAGAACGTATCAAGCATATTAAAATATAATAAATAATCTGGATGACTTGCAAAAACATGTGTAAATTTTAGTGCACGTGATGTTGTGAGTCCAACTTGATGACATACTAAATACGGAACAAATCCAACAAGTTGATCATCATCAAATGGTCTAGAAAAGAAATCAGGATTGTTTTCCATTGATTTACGATCTTCTAGTAATTTTCTACCATATGCTTCGATATATCCTTGATAATCACTACCTTCTTTGATATGCTCGTAAATCAAATCATCATATTGATCAAATGGATATTGAGGATGTTGTTTAAGCGTTTGATATAACCATATCGCAATATTCCCTTGAAAAGATACATCACCAATGGATGCATTTGGATATGAAAAATAACTCTTCTTTGATTGATCATATAATGTTTGATCAGGTGTTAAAAATAAAATGTCTTGTTTTTTAGATAATCTTTCTAAAAACGGCATATCATAAATCCAGTTAAGCCCTAAAGCGGCTGCATTACCTATGAGTGCGTTTCTTAATATGTGTTCCATAAATACCTCCTGTGTGCTTGCATAAGTTTCATAAATGCTTTTGTTATATACATGGTCATTTTTGCATCATCAAGTGCATCATGCGATTGTGTTACTGTATCTTTAGAATACATTTGATATGCTTTAACTAATCCTAAGTCATCTTTTAAATGATAATAATCTTTATGAAGTTTTAACATATCAATAAAGTCTATTGATTCTAGTAATGGGGGTTTTTGATGAATATTAAAAGAGTCTTTTAGTACTTGTATGTCGTTTTTTCCCCAGACTACCCATTTTGGTTGATATGTTTTTTTGATATAATCTATCGTTTCATATAGTAACGCATATGGCATTGCTTGCTGGTCATAGATCTTTTGATCTAATTTCAAGAATTTTTTTGTTCTCTCTGTCAAAGGATGTTTATGTTGATCGTATAAATAATGACTCGATTCATACAATGGTGTAAACATATGATCTGTAACCACTAATCCAAACTGAATAATTTCTGATTGGAAATAGCCTTTATGTTTATAACTCGGCATACTCATCTCAAAATCTAAAAAGACAAAGTGCTTAATGTCTTCCATGAATGTTTGCATATCAAGTCTCAACATATCAATATCATAAAGCATTCGATACGGTTTTAATGAAATCACTTGTTTAAATGTTTTTACTTTGTGTAAATATCGATGCACCCGTTTTGTATCCACATCAATTAACATTCCTTGATTCAAAACCGGTAGAAAAATAGAAGCAATTTTATGACTTAATAAAAGTTTTATCAGACGTCTATTTTCTCTAATGTATACGTATCGCTTTTCATAATCCATGCTGTAAATGATCGCTCTCATGAGTGTTCCTTTATCTTTTTTATTATGGCATCAGGAATACCAGATTGTTTGAGAGCATCTAAAGATGCTTCTTGTATTCTTTCAAACGTGCCAAACTGTTGAATAAGTCTCGCTTTTCTTTTAGGTCCGATACCTTCAATCTCATCCAATTTAGAGGCATAGGCAAGTTTATCTCTCGTTTTTCGATGAAATGTAATGGCAAATCTGTGCACTTCTTCAGATAATTTGATTAAAAATTTAAACAACGTATCATTGGGTTTTAATTGTTTTGTATGTCCTTGATAAACAAGTCCCTCTAATTGATGACGTTTATTTTTTTTGAGTCCACACACTGGAATATCTAATTCTAATTCTTGAATCACTTCTTCTGCAGCATGCACTTGTCCAATGCCACCATCGACTAAAATGACATCTGGAAATTGCCCTGATTCTACAAGAAGTTTCTGATACCTTCTATAAATCACTTCACGCATGGCTTGATAATCATCATTTGTTGTTGTTTTTAAATGATATTTTCTATAACTTTTCTTTTCAAATTGTTTGGTATCATACACAATGACAGCAGAAATGGGTGCTGCACCAAATAACTGTGCATTGTCAAAAACATCGATTCTCGTAACCTCTTTTAATAGTGCTTGAGAAAGTTTTTGCAATCCTAAATGTTTCTGATCATCTTGATGACGATGTAACATAAAATGATGTTCTAAACTCTGGGATGCATTTTTATGTGCCAATAAAGTGAGTTGATATTTATTTCCTTTTTGTGGAAATACAACTTTAGACCCATAAGTCTCTTCAATGGCTGTAGAAGCCATTGAAACATGACAACAGAGCTCATCAGGTGTATCAAATTCATACAATTGATTTAAGTAACTCATAATGGTCTCACTGGCATCTAATGTATAGTTGAAAACTGTTTGGATGTGATCTATGAGTTTGCCATCTCTTAATTTAAATATCTCGATGGCACAATCTGTTTCATTGGATGCGAATGCCAAAACATCTCTATTGAGTCCATCATTAAGATTAATGAGCTGTTTCTCAGTCGTATGCTCAATATGATGTATCATATCACGATACTCTGCTGCTTTTTCAAATAGCATGGCTTCAGATGCTTCAACCATATTGTCTTTTAATTTTTTTAAAACCTCTTTTGTATCTCCTTTTAAAAAGTTCACAATTTGTGTGATGTAATGATCATAGTTTACATCTTTAAATACACATGGTGCCAAACATTGTCCGATATGGTAGTATAAGCAAGTTTTGTTTGGCAGTATCTCACATTTTCTAAGAGGATATAGCTGATTTAATAACCTAACTGTCTCTCTTGCAGCGTATACATTTGGATACGGCCCAAAGACACGACTATTGGATTGTTTTTGTCTAACGACTTGCAGTTTTGGATAATTTTCATCTGTAAGTTCGATATAAGGATATGTCTTATCATCCATTAATCGAATGTTATATTTAGGACTATACTGCTTAATGAGATTGAGTTCTAAAATAAGGGATTCATGTTCGGTACGAGTCACGATATAGGAAAAATCATGTATTTCAGATACAAGTTTGGTTGTTTTTTCGTTGTGTGCACCTACAAAATAAGAACGCACTCGATTTTTTAAATTTTTCGCTTTTCCTACATAGATGACCTGATCGGATGTATTTTTCATCAAATAGCATCCCGGTAAATCAGGTAACAATGTTAGCTGTTTTTTAATAGAATTCACATCGTTATTTTACCATATTAAGGTATAAACATTGATTCAACAACAATATCGCATATAATTAAGGTATAAAATGAAAAGAGAACCTTATGAAAAAAACTATAACATTCATTTTAATCATACTATTTTCGAATATTTTGACGGCGTGTCACACGCCTGAAGTGAATCCATTTGATTTAGATATTGATTTTTACAATCAAACAAAAACTCAACTTAATTTAACGGATAATGATAAACGCGCACTTTATGGGTCTATGGTCTTTTATAACGAAAAAATTGCGTTTGAATCCCAAAATATCACCATTATATCAAATAAAACATCAGACAACCCATTAGATCTAAGATTACAAAGCTCTATATTGACAAACAATTTAGATACCAATATTTTTAGAAACTATGAAATATTAGATATAAATACCTTAGGCTATGAACAACTCTTTGATACTGGTGGATTATCAGGAAGATTATCTCTTTATATTGAACTTTTTGATGACTTTACAGATACGTATTTCACCTCATCAATTGAATTATCAAATCCACCTTTTAAGATTACTGCTGAAGAAAATCAAGTGATGACATCAGCAGAGGCAACCTTTGAACTTCCTGTCTTATTAGACGTTTCATTTGATTTGACCCCTGAGACATTCATTGGCTTTACTGAAACACAAATCAATTTACTTGAAGTATATGAGATGCCTTATGGCTATTTCTTAAGATCGCCGATTGTGATTGATAATCTTATCAATGGACTGTCGATTGAAGCAACTATAGAAATGATCCTCATAGAAAATTTTGTAATTTATGCAACGATTACTTCCTTAATTGATTCGATTATCATTCCAGTAGGTGGACTCATAGAGAATACAGAGTCTTTAGATGTCTCTTTAGAAATAGATATTCAATTAGACTTTTTATATGATATGGCGATGGCACAATTACCAAGTTCTAGTGATTTACAAAACTTTGAAAGAGTTGATACATTTACATTACCAGATGTAACGACAATATTTGGCACATAAAAAAAGCGCATCAAGCGCTTTTTTATTCAAAATCGATATCTACTCTGCCTGCAATAATTTCTTCTAATGCGACACCTATATTTTTTTCTGAGGATGCATCTTCTACTTCTAAGTTTGCTTCTTCTAGTACTCTAGCTACTTTTGAAGCTGCATATACTAATTTATATTTAGATGGAATCTTTTCTAATAGTGCATCGATGGATGGATATCTTAAACCGTCTTTATTACTCATATTTCTCCCTCAATTAAAGATTTATATTTATAGATCGAACGTTCTGTTTTGGCATGTTCTGCACGAATGATTGCAAGAATTCTATCTGCTGCGTTATATACATCATCATTGACAACAATGTAATCATACTTATGTGCAAGTTTAAATTCTTTTTCCGCTTTCGCTAATCGAATCGATACTGTATCATCATTTTCAGTACCACGAGAAATCAAGCGATCTGTTAATGCTTTTTTAGATGGAGGTACTAGAAATATGAAAACTGCATCTTTGACTTGATTACGGACTTTCAATGCACCTTGTACCTCAATTTCTAAGACGACTTCATGGCCTTTATCAAGTTGTTGTTCTACTTTATCTTTTGGCGTGCCATAATAATTTCCAAAGAATTCTTCGTATTCTAAGAAACCATTGTTTTCAATACGTTTTTGAAATTCTTCTTTCGAGACAAAGTAATAATCAACACCGTCTTTTTCTCCTGGACGCATGGGTCGTGTTGTCATTGAGACAGAATATGTCAAGTCATGATCATCCATGTCAAAAAGTGCTTTTCTAACAGTACCTTTCCCAACACCTGAAGGACCTGACAATACAATGAGTAAGCCGCGTTCATTTAATTTCATGCCTTGCTCCCTTACTTATCTAAATGCTATTATATATGATAATATAGAATGTGTAAAGTATTTTCATGAAAGGTTTTCAAAATGTCATTTGATGGTTTAATGATGCATCACCTCATAAATGAATATCAAGATTCAATTATTCATCATCGTATTGATAATATCATCTATGTTCAAACGGATGTTTTTGCGTTGGAATTATATCACCAAAAACAAAAAAAACTTTTTTTTATTGACTTACATGCAAATGATAATCGATTATATTTTACAGATTATAAAAAAATAACTTCTAGTCATCACCAGTCACTATCATTATTTAAAAAATACCTCTCTAGATCTCACATATCCGATATGAAGCAATATCAAACAGACCGTGTATGTGTCATCACATGTGAGACATTTGATGCGTTTGATGGAAACATTCAATATCAATTGATTATCGAAATGATGGGAAAACATGCCAATTTAATTCTCATAAAAGATGGACTTATTCTCGAGGCATACAAAAAAATGGTACATGAGACATCTAGAAGTATTGCTTATCACCTTCCATTTTCTTTTTTTCCTTCAAATAAGAAACGACTTTCCGAATTCACTTTTAATCAACTTGATGTCAATGATTATGTATCCGCTTATGAAGGTATGTCAAAAGATTTAGCATTCGAAGTTCTCAAAACAGAAACAAATCCATATGAATTACCTGTGGTGCCATCTATGAAAGGTTCCAAAAGATACGTATATCACATTGAAAATGGAAAAATATTTGATTCGATCAATCACATGATGCAAACAACATATCATAATACACATAATGATACAGGTGTGATCGACACACTTATTCAAAAAAGACAACTTAAATTACCAAAATTAATGGAAGAAAAAAGATTACACGAATCTCATTTAAATGATTATTTGATTGCTGAAACTTTGTATACGTATCATGACCTTAAAGCAAATGTTTCACGTATTGAAAATATTGATTTAGATGTTGAATTAACAGTTCATGAAAATGCACAACGCTACTTAAAAGCCTATAATAAAGCAAAAAGAGCGTTACCTCAACTTGATTATCAAATCTTAAAAACACAACAAGACCTTGATTTTTTAAAACAATTGCGCTTTGATTTGATTTCTAATATGATGACATATCAAGACATCTTAAGGCTATTATTTGAACAAAAATTTATCTTTAAAAAACAAACACATATCAAAAAGAAACGCTCTCAGCCCATTGAAATTAGAGAAGGTCATGATATTTTGTGGATTGGAAAAAATGCAGTAATGAATGCGTATGTCACGCACGAATTAGCACGTTCAAATGATCTCTTCTTTCATGTTAAAGATGCTCCAGGAAGTCATGTCATATTAAGAGGTTCAAAAAATAGTGCATTATTTAAAGATGCCATGAAGTATGCTGCATACTTTTCTCATCTAAGAAAAGCCTCTAAAGTAGAGGTCATGGTAGCCTTTAAAAAAGATGTGAAAAAAATTACAGGTATGCATGGATCTTTAGTCCACGTGAAAACATACACATCTTATATGGTGACTTTAGATTCTGAGTTTGTTAAGTTATGTGAATCTTTGTAAATGCTTTGTAAGAAACGATGCTATCATATAAAATAAGATTGTATAAAAATTAGGAGGCAAATATTATGGCATACACATTACCAGCTTTACCTTATGCATTTGATGCATTAGAACCATTTATCGATGCAAAAACAATGGAAATACACCATAGCAAACATCATCAAGGATACGTCAATAAGTTAAATGCTGCTTTGGAAAAAGAACCTTCCGTAACTGCAGACTTAGAAACACTCTTAAAAGATTTGGATTCCGTACCAAAATCCATTCGAGGTGCTGTAAGAAATAATGGTGGTGGGCATTTTAATCATGCTTTTTTCTGGCCACAATTAAAAGTGAATCACCAAGAAGCACCTAAAGGAAACTTAGCGACTGCTTTAAATACAACATTCGGATCTTATAAAGGCTTTAAAGAGGCATTTGCAAATGCAGCTGCAACGCGTTTTGGATCAGGTTGGGCATGGCTTATTAAAAATAATGCAGGTGACTTAGAAGTCGTATCTACACCAAATCAAGATACACCACTCGCACTTGGTACGCCATTATTAGGACTAGACGTTTGGGAACATGCATATTATTTAAATTATCAAAACCGTCGTCCAGATTATATTCAAGCTTTCTTTTCAGTTGTTAATTGGGACTTTATTGAAGAACGTTTCAATAAGGCTTAATAATTAAGATGTTGTGACCCCCCCTCACAACATCTTTTTTTATGCTATAATGTTTCAAATGGAGGATGACATGTGGAATTTAAACGATTTATATCATGGTTTTGATGACAATTATGAAATTGATATTAAGAAACTTGAAAAGATGACAAGTGATTTCAGATCTCTAGTGTCGAAGAAAGATACAATGACACCTGTTCAATTTTTAGAAACATATTTATCATTTGAAGAAAAAATGACCAAACATGTAAGAACACTTTATGCATATGCAAGTTTAAGATATTCAAGCAATGTAAATGATCCGGAACCGTTACAGTATATGGCAAGATTGGATCGTATATTAAAAACAACAACCAAAGAAAACGTTATGTTTACAAGATATTTAAAAACATTAGATTTAGATGCATTAAGTGCTTCTAGTACAATCATTAAAAACTATTTATATAATTTAGAACGAGAACAAGAAAGCGCCAATTATATGCTTTCAGAATCTGAAGAACTCCTTCTTACTAAACTCAGAGAAGTTGCAAGTGATTCATGGCGAAGACTTCAAAATATGTTGACTGCAAATTTAAAAGTATTGTATCGTGGCTCTGAAATTACATTGTCCGAAGTGAGAAATCTTGCATATGAACATGACGCTTATGTTAGAAAAGATGCATATGAATCAGAATTAAAAGCACTTGAAACGATTCAAGATGCTGTTGCATTAAGTATCACAAATATCAAACGAGAAGTAAATGTCGTCAATGAATTTCGAGGATATCAATCGCCTTTAGAACCCACATTAAGAAGTTCTAAAATGACAAAAGCGACTTTAGATGCACTCATCTCGGCAATGGAATCCTATCGACCTACTTTTGAAAAATACTTAAAAGCAAAAGCAAAATATTTGGGCCACGAGGGTGGCTTACCATTTTATGATTTGTTTGCACCTGTTGGAAAAGGTGCAAAAACCTATACTTACGATGAAGCAAAAGCACTAGTTTTAGAGGCATTTTATGGATTTAGTCAACATTTAGGAGATTTTGCAAAACGTGCATTTGATGAAGAATGGATTGATGTTGAACCTAGACCTGGAAAAGTTGGTGGTGCTTTCTGTTCGAATCAACCTCAAATTGGACAATCTAGAATACTCACAAATTTTACTGGATCACTTTCTGATATTCTCACACTCGCCCATGAATTGGGTCATGGTTTTCATGGTGAAATTATAAAAAATAACGATCCTCTACATTGGTCATATCCAATGCCACTTGCAGAAACAGCATCGATATTTTGTGAATCCATTGTCAATCAATATTTATTAAAAACAATTGATGATGATGACCTTAAACTTTTTGTACTAGAAAATGCGCTTCAAGGCGATACTCAAGTTATCATAGATATATTATCAAGATATTATTTTGAAACTGAATTATTTAAAGAAGCAACAAAACCAGTACCTGCATCATCTCTAAAAGAGTGGATGCTTGATGCACAAAAGAAAGCTTATGGAGAAGGATTAGATCCTAATCTAAGACATCCTTTCATGTGGCTCATGAAACCTCATTACTACAGTGCTGGCTTAAATTTCTATAATTTTCCATATGCATTTGGTTTACTTTTTGGCAAAGGATTATATGGACTTTACGAAAAAAATCCAGTGCCATTCACCGATCAATATGAAACACTTCTCGCTTATACAACAAAAGCAAATGTTGAAGATGTCGCAAAAACCATGCAAATTGATGTCACAAAATCTGAGTTTTGGCATCAATCACTTGAAGTCCTAAGTAAAGATATTCATGAGGTGATACATTTACTTGAAAAAACAAAAGACGCTTAATTAAGCGTCTTTTTTATTATCTAATTCTGTTTCAATTACTGCATAATCACCATCATCACGTTTATATAAAAGATGAGATTGATGTGTTTTTTTATCTAAGAAAATAAAGAAATCATGATCCAATTGTTCCATATGATCAATGGCATCTTCAATCGTCATCGGTTCTAAAGTGATTTTTTTATTTCTTACAAGTTGCTTTGCAAATACATCTTTTTCTAAAGCATCCATAGATAATGAGGGTTTTTGTTCTGTTTTATGATGTTTATGCTGATGTTGTTTCCCTTGGTATCGTTTTACTTGCGTCATCATTTTATCTGAGACAACATCAATAGCCTCATACATATCTGAAGCTTTCTCTTCTGCTCGAATCGTGACATGATCAGCATGAATCGTGACTTCAACTTTATGAAAATTTGGATATACTTTTAATACAACCCTTACTTTTTGGATATCTTGTTGAAAAAATTTATCAATCTTAGATAATTTCTTTTCCGCATATTCTTGAATTGCTTGTGTTACTTGAAAGCCATTCTTACCTACAATTTCAAATGTCATACATGCCACCTCTCTTTTTTATTTTCTATATGAAATATGAATAGATTCCCAATATTGATGTTTTCTAACATTTTAAGTACGTGAATATCTTCGTACTCAAACCACAAAATGAGTTGATGATTTGAAAAGTGTAGTAATAAGGATAGGTAATGCATGATCGTTAAGTTATCTAATACTTCTTCTATCATGATGTGTAATATATCAACATCACAGTGATTTAATACAATGCGTTCACTTTCTAAGATTACGGGATGTTTGGTAAAACAATGTTCACAAATATGATAGATGGACTTATTGATACTTAAAGGAGATGCATAGACATAAAGTATTGATTTACAATGCAAACATTGCACATAGAACTCCTTACTTTATGTTATGCCTACTTTTAAGTTTTACTTTTTGTACGTTTCGATAATTTTAGGAATTAAATGTTGAGGAACTTCATCGTATCTTAAAAACTCACGTGTAAATTGTCCACTACCTTGTGTCATAGCTTTTAAATCAATCGCATATGAAACAATTTCAGATTCTGGCACTTCACAATTGATCACTTGGAATGATCCATCATCTGTAGGATTCATACCATGGACGCGTCCTCTTCGTTTATTCATATCACCCATGACATCACCGACGAATTTCTCATCTACGGTCACATCTAATTTTACAATCGGTTCTAAAATAGTAGGTTGTGCCTTCTCACAAGCATTTTTAAATGCTAACGCTGCCGCGAGTTTAAATGAAAGTTCATTTGAATCTACAGAATGATAAGAACCATCATATAAGGTCGCTTTCACATTAATGACTGGGAAACCTGCAAGAGGCCCATGTTCGAATGTTTCAATAAGACCTTTTTCTACGGCAGGAAAATAATTTTTAGGGACTGCACCCCCGAAAACATCCTCATGAAATTCAAATAATTCATTTGATGGTTCAAATTTAATATAGACATGTCCAAACTGACCTGCACCACCAGATTGTTTTTTATGTTTCCCTTCAGCTTCAACATATTTCTTAATCGTTTCACGATACACAATTTTTTGTTCGTCAATATCAACATCTACTTTAAACATCAGTTTCATACGTTCTAAAATGTAATTAAGATGTGTCATTCCTTGACCACCTATGAGTAACTGTTGTGTCTCTTTATTACGTTGAATTTGAAATGTTGGATCTTCTAAATTAAGTCGATGCAAAGCATTTGATATTTTATCTTCATCATTTCTATTTTTTGGATGTACAGCAATATACATAATTGGATTCGGGATCACAACAGGTTCAATCAAAGTAATATGTTTTGGATCACTTAAGCTATTCCCTGTTTCTAATCCTTCAATTTTAGCCACAACACATATATCACCAGCGTGATAAATATCATTATTGATTTGTTGTTTTCCTCTCACAGAAAATACATTACTTAGTTTTTTGACTTCTTTTGAAGGTAATAACATGACTTCTTGATTCGGTTTTAAAGACCCTCGATTAATTTTTATGTAACTCATCGTCCCTATAAAAGGATCAACTGTTGTCTTAAATACATATCCTTGAAAAGGTTCATTTTCTACTGTTTGAATTTGAACAGGAGCATTTTTGTCATCTTTCCCTTCAAGTGGATGAAGTTCGTTTGGCGCTGGTAAATAGTCAAAAAGCATATCAATCATTGTACGAATACCAATGGCTTTTGAAGCACTACCAACAAGTACTGGTGTAAGTTCACCATTCATAATACCTGAACGTAATCCAGTTTTAATTTCTTCTTCTGTAAGTGTTTCACCGTTAAAAAACTTATCTAATAGTTCTTCTGAGGTCTCAGCAACACTCTCAAGCATCATATTTCTTAATTCGTCTACTTTAGGTTTTTTCTCTTCCCAAATTTCAGCATCATGTGAGGTAATACCGTCATAAATACGTGCTTTCATTTCTACAACATTGACAAAGCCTTCAAAATTCTCCTCTTTACCAATTGGCCAACAAAATGGGACGGCTTTCTTACCTAATTTTTCTCTAATTTCTTCAATAAGTGCATCAAATTTTATATTTTCTTTATCCATTTTATTGATGAATAATACCGCAGGTATATGTCTTTTACGAATTTCTTTCCAAACACGTATGGTCCCCACTTCAACACCTTTTGTTGCATCAATCGTAATCACGGCACCTTTTACAACGCTTAGTGCTTGATAAAGATCACCAACAAATTCATCACTTCCTGGAACATCTAAAAAATTAAATTTATGGTCATGAAATTCGGTAGGAATCAGTGACATTGAAAGACTCGATAATTTATTTTGTTCTTCAACTAAAAAATCTGATATCGATGTTTTTTTATCTACTTCTCCTTGCTTATCAACGGCACCGGATACAAATAAAATTGCTTCTGCCATCGTGGTTTTTCCAGATCCTTGATGTCCTAAAATAGCAACATTTCTGATATTGCTTGTTTGATACTCTTTCATATATCCTCCTTGAAAACGGTTACATTTGTTACTACTATTATAACATAATACCATCAATTATGGATGTTCTTTTTTAAAATGTTATAATCAAATTGGAGATAAAATGAAAAAACTTGCGATTAAAAGTATTCGATGGTATCAAAAAAATATTTCGCCACACTCAAATCATAAGTGTCGGCACACACCAACATGTTCAAATTATGCCTTAACATGCTACGAACGCTTTAATTTTTTCAAAGCATCATTTTTAACTTCAAAACGTATTCTTACTTGTAACCCACTTTTTAAACCCAAGTATGATCCTGTGCCAGAAAAGAAAAAGATATCAAAAAAATGATATCTTTTTTATTTGCCAATAATTTTTATAATGCACATGTATTATTTTTAAAGAACAGTAGAAAGTTTATGAAAAATTGATGGGTGCATCAAAAAATCACTCTCAAGCATTCACAAGAGTTTATGAGAGGCAATAAAAGCAACAAATAAAAAAACACGTCTTGAACATGTTTTTTTTATGTTTTAATATGCTCTTGCAAACAAAATGATTTGAGACGCTTTTTTTCCAGTCACAGGACATGTGTTCTCTAATTTAGATTGATCAAAAGGTATGACACGTGCTGTTGCTTGGGTATCGGTTTTGATAATTGCCTCTGCATCTTCATGCACGGACATCGATACATATCCACCTAAAGCAATTTTTTCTTTAAACAATTCATAATCATTCACATGAAATGTATGAGATTCAACATAGGTCTGTGCTTTTTCATACATCTGTTGGTGGATGGTATTTAATAATTCAGGAATGATACCTACAACTTCATGTAGAGGTACTTGCAGTTTTTGACGATTATAACGTGTCGCAAGTGTCACCTGTTTATTTTCTAAATCTCTTCTGCCTATTTCAATACGAACAGGAACACCTTTCATCTCATATTCACTAAATTTCCAACCTGGTGATTTATCAGATGTATCCATCATGACTCGGTAATGATCTTTCAAAGATTCATAAATGGATATTGCTTCTTTCATGACATCATCATCACTTGAAATCGGCACAATCACAATCTGAATTGGTGCAACATAAGGTGGCATAACAAGTCCATCATCATCTCCATGTACCATGATAATCGCACCTAACAGTCGCGTAGATAAGCCCCAAGATGTTTGATAAACAAATTGTTCTTGATTATCTTGATCTCGATAAGATATGTCAAATGCTTTTGCAAATCCTTGTCCAAAATAATGTGTGGTACCAGACTGAAGTGCTTGACCGTCTGGCATGAGTGCTTCTATCGAATAGGTTGCTTCTGCACCAGCAAATTTTTCTTTTTCTGTTTTTTGACCCGTTATAAATGGTATGGCAAGCATGTCTTTTCCAAGCGTTTCATATATTGAAAGCATATTCATTGTTTCTTCTTTTGCTTCTAGTTCCGATGCGTGAATGGTATGTCCTTCTTGCCACAAAAATTCTTTACCTCTTAAAAATGGACGGGTTGTTTTTTCCCAACGAACAACAGAACACCACTGATTATATTTTTTTGGTAAATCGCGATGAGACTGAACTACTGATTTAAAATGGGTACAAAATAGCACCTCTGAAGTCGGTCTAATAATCAATCTTTCATTTAAATCTTCTTTACCAGTTGTTGTTACCATTGCAGTTTCAGGAGCAAATCCTTCCACATGGTCTTTTTCTTTTTGAAATAAAGATTCTGGAATCAATAACGGCAAATAGACATTGTCGTGTCCTGTTTGTTTAAATTGTGTGTTTAAATATTGCTGGATATTTTCCCAAATAGCATATCCATAAGGACGATAAATAATAAATCCTTTGACATCGCTATAACTCATCAATTCTGCTTTGACACATACATCCGTGTACCATTGCGCAAAGTTTTCAGTTTGTGAGGTAATGGTTGATACAAATTTTTTTGCCATACGTCATTCCTTTATTAATACTGTTTGTCCATCAACAAACGTAATTTTTCTTGTTTTATATAAGTAGCCTAAGGCTCTTTTGAAAGCTTTTCGACTCATTTGAAATGTCTTTTCAATCGATTCAGAAGCACTTGATGCATCAAGTGGCATCTTTTTATGTAATTCTAAATATGATAATATCACATCTGCATCGGATAAACGTTTTGTTTCTTTAGATTGAAGTAATGTTCCTGTGTATCCCTTACTTGACTCATGAATCACCTTTAAAGAGCGTTTTGTTCCAATCGATAGTCTTTTGTCATATTGGGATTCATGAATAAATACCGGTGTAAGTTGATCGGTGATAAACCGTATGCCCTCTTTATGAAATCCATTAACAAATCCATCATAATAAGATAGAAGTTCAAGAGATTGATATGGTGGATTCGGTATTGCAAGTTCTAAATATAATCTATTTTTAACTTTTAATTCAACAAATAATGTATCATCTTTTTTAGGCCAAAATGCTTTATCCAAAGGTAAATGATCTTTCGATAACAAAATATGTTTATTGATGCCATTGTCTAAAAATACGCCTAGATTTTCTTCCACAGACATCACTTTGAGTAATCCTTTATCCCCAACAGTTAATATCGGTGTATCCATTGTTGCTGCAATGCGTTTATATGCATCCATATATAAAAAGACATCAATACTTTGACCAATTTCTAGTGATACTGCTTCTTTAGCGTGTAGAAATACCTCTTCTTCATCGCATATGATTGCATAGCCGATATCAGTTTTTCTATCCACGATACATGAATACATAAATCCTTGTGTTAATGCCATAGTTTCTCCTTAATTATTGTATCATGAAAGATAAAAAAATGAGGAATATCCTCACTTTTTTATCTTTATTTAGAGATTTCTAATGCATTAATCACATCTTCATATCTTTCGATAACGAGCTTTTCAATAAATGCTTTAAGCGGTTTAATGTTTTTATCAATTTTAAATATTTCTAACTGTTGAATATAGGTTTCTTTTAACTTTATAGGTATAGAAATTGGTAAATCATTATTTTTTATCAAATAATAATTGAGTACCAGTCTTGCAAGTCTTCCATTACCATCTAAAAATGGATGTATTTTTGCAAGCGTTGCATGGAAATATACTGCTTCGTCTAAAGGTGTTTCAAATGCTATAGTTTCTAATGAAGAAAATAATTTATGCATACGATCATAGACTTTCGCATGATCTGTGGGTTGGTGTGTAGAACCCATCATTTGGATGTTGACGTTTCGATAAACGCCACCTTGGAAAATGCCATCCACAACAATTTCATGTAAATCTTTTAACTTATCTTCAGTCATTGCTTCTTTATGTTTGACCATCGACAAAATTTTTTCAAATGCTAACACATGATTTAAGACTTCTTTTTGTTCTCTTTCAGAGTACTCAAGTAGTGTCTTTCGTTGTATGAGTGTTTTCACATCTTCATAAGGAATTCTATTTTGACCTTCTAAGCTAATGGCATCATACGTATAGACAACTTTAAACGCCTCCATAATATCCTCTAATGCTTCTTGATCTACTTCTTTCAAGATATTTTGAAGGTGGTTTCTCTGTACTTCTAAAATGTCTTTCTCCATATTCAATTTCTCCCGCTTTTTTTTTATTATAACAATTAATGATAGCGATTTCAAGGTTATATAAAAAAAGAAGAGGGATACATATGTATCCCCTTAAAACCTATTGAATATTATAGTTTAGTAACATTCGCAGCTTGTGGGCCACGATCGCCATCATTAACATCAAATTCTACTTGGTCACCTTCTTGAAGTGATTTGTAACCTTCAACTTGAATTGCTGAAAAGTGTACAAAAATGTCTTTGCCTTCTTCTGAAGAGATAAATCCGTATCCCTTGTCAGAGTCAAACCATTTGACTGTGCCTTTCATCTAAATCTCCTTAATTTTTTCATGTGCTTTACACACACGAGTCATTATACATGAAAGTGATGAATAATACAATGTTTTTATTTTTTTATTCAAATTGGCTGTTAAATATCGATGCATAAAATCCCTTATTTTCAAGTAGTGTTTCATGATTTCCTAGTTCAATCATTTTACCAAAATGAATGACCATGATGAGATCTGCATCTTGAATCGTAGATAGTCTGTGTGCAATCACAAACGTTGTTTTACCTTTCATCAATGCTTTCATACTTTGATGAATTTTCATTTCAGTTTCTGTATCAACATTTGAAGTTGCCTCATCAAATATTAACATTTTTGATTTTGAAAGCATTGCACGCGCGATTACAATGAGTTGTTTTTGACCTTTCGATATACTTGTACCATCATGTTTAATGATGGTATCATATCCTTCTTCTAATGACTCTATAAATTCATGGATCTGAGCTGCTTTGGCAACTCTGATGACATCTTCTCTGGATACATGTTTGTTTCCATAGGCAATGTTATCGTGAAAAGACCCATAAAATACCCATGAATCTTGTAAAATCATTGAGAATGCTTTTCGTAAACTATCTCTTTTAAAAGATAAAACCGGTTTGCCATCGACAACAATACCACCATGTTGTGGGTCATAGAAACGCATGAGAAGATTGACAAGTGTCGTTTTTCCTGAACCCGTAGGACCAACAATCGCAACCACTTTCCCTTCTGGCGCCTCTACATTAATATTTTCTAAAACTGTTGTCTGTCCATCGTATGAAAATGCAACATCATTTAAGTGTATTTCTCCACCTTTTGCATCATAAACTGTGGCATCTTCTGTATCTTTAACTTCTTCTTCACTATCTAAAACTTGAAAAACTCTTTCTGCTGCAGCGAGTGCACTTTGAATTTCTGCAAACAATCCTGATAATTGATTGATCGGCCCTGAAAAACGTCTTGAGTATAATGTAAAGCTTGTGAGGATCGCAAGTGACATCATATTTCTAATGTATAAAATACCTCCGAAAACACCAACGAGTGCCATCGATAAATTCGAAATAAATCCGACACTTGGCATGACAGCTGTTGAATAGTACCCTGCTTGATAGGAGGCATCTCTTGTCTCAGCATTAATGACATCAAAATCCTCTTTGACATCATCTTCAATCACATACGCTTGAATGGTTTGAAGGCCTGTGATCATTTCTTCTGAGAATCCATTTAATTCTCCAAGCTTTTTATTTCTAATTCTAAATTTTTGTTTGACGACTTTTGAAAGAACCGTTGTTAATACAATTGTTAAAGGGATTGTGAATGCAAAGATTAATACTAATAATGGCGCAGTAAGTATCATGACTGTTAGGGATACGATGATGGTTAAAAATGACGTAAATAAAACAATGACATCACTAGCAAGTGACTGATTAATCGTATCAATATCATACGTCATACGTGAGATGATATCTCCTGTTTGGTTATTATCAAAATATTTAATTGGTAATCGATTTAACTTATTAAAAACATCTTGTCGCATTTCAAAGACAACGGCTTTAGAAATACGAATCATCATGACAGATATCATATACATTAAGAGCGCACTCAATACATAAAAGATGATCATTAAACTTCCATATAAAAACACACTTGCAAAATCAACACCATTTTCCATTGCACCGATGGTCTGACCCGTCAAATAAGGACCGATAAGAGAAAATGCATTCGATAATATTGTAAATATCAACGCAACAACAAGTCTAAATTTATAGCGCATTAAATAATTCCACAATCGTTTATAAACATACGCTTTATTTGTTACTTTATGTTTGTTTGTTTCTTTTGGAGGATTGAACTGCATCATCATAAGACGGTACCTCCTAATTGATGTTTCACAATAAGTTGATACCCCGGATTGTTTTTTAGTAGTGTTGCATGATCGCCAATATCGATCACTTTACCATGATCTAAATAAATGATGAGATCACAATGTTTAATTGAAGCAATACGTTGTGCGATGATGATCATCGTCGTATCTTGATAGTTTTCTTGTAATGCATGTCGTAACTGTTGATCTGTTTGATAATCTAGTGCACTCGTTGCATCATCTAATATTAAAATGTCTGGTTTTTTATAAAGCGCTCTAGAAATAAGTATACGTTGTTTTTGACCACCCGAAATATTCGTGCCTGACGTTGTAAGTTCTGTATGAATCCCATCTTCTTTATCAAAAACAAAGGATGCTTGTGCATCTTTTAAAGCGTAATCTATTTCTTGATCTTCATGATTTAAAGAAACATTAAATGCAATATCATCATGAAAAATCATATCTTGTTGCATGACGGCACCAATATGTTGACGAAGTGATTTCAGATCGTAATCCTTAATATCTTTCCCAAATATATGAATTGCACCTTGATCGACATCGTATAATCTTAATAATAATTTTGCAATGGTAGATTTCCCGCTTCCAGTTGCACCGATAATGCCAAATTTCTGACCTTTAAAAAGTTTAAATGAAACATCTTTTAATTGATTGGTCTTTTTTAGATATGAAAACGTGACATGATTAAATTCGATGTGAGGGACATTTTCTTTCGTTTCATACAAGGATGTTCCGTTATCAATATCAATGTCAGTATGCAATACTTCTTCCACACGTTCACTTGATGCAGCTGCTCTTGAAGATAAAACAAAAATACGTGTAATCCCCATCATCGCATTTAAAATAATCGTGAAGTAGGTGACAAAAGCCATGATTGCACCGATTTGTGTAAATCCTACTGATAACCTGTAAGCACCAATAATTAGCACAATCACAAGTCCAATATTCATGACAATATTCATCATTGGATTAACACGTGCCATCACTTTATTTGCATATTGTTCTGATTCATTCGATGTTTGGTTGATGTTTCTAAATTGATCCATTTCATAATCATTCATTGAGAGTGCACGAACCACTCGCGCACCGGTAATAAACTCTCTTAATTTTCGAATGAGTTGATCCATTAAAAATTGATTCTTTTTATACAGTGGAATCCCTTTTTTCGATGCTTGAAAAATAATGATTGATACAAATGGTAACATCGCAATCATGACAAATGTCAATATAGCATCAAAGGAAAAAGAGAGTAGTATACCACCGATAAGTAAGACTGGCGCACGAATCCCTAATCTTTGTATGATTGCAGCTGCTCTATATATATTGTATGTATCTGTTGTCATTCTTGAAATAAGTGATGGCTTTGAAAATGTATCAATATCTTGTGATGATAAATTTTCAATTGCTAAAAATAAATCGCTTCTTAAGGTCTCAACAGCACGAGATGCGATATATTCTGAACTCCTATTTGCAGTAACATTGAGTATCCAACCCAATAAGGCAATGAGTACCATGAGTCCACCATTCAAATAAATCGATAACAGTGAATCTCCTGGATTTAATGCAGGAATTTGGGTATCTATCATATACGCAATTAAAAAAGGAATCATGAGATCCGCGAGTGCAGCGACCGATTTTAGTAATAATGCAAACGATAGTCTAAGTTTATAAGGTTTTAGCATTTCAAAGATAAACGCCATAGTTGTCAACTCTTCTTTATTGTGTTATTATATGTTCGCTGCCCCTATAGTTTAATGGCAAAACGCAGCAATGGTAATGCTGAAATACAAGTTCGATTCTCGTTGGGGGCACCACTTTAGACATAGGTCTTTTTTTATATGTTACAGACAAATGGTGATTTATTACGTGTTGGATAAGACCAAAAAACCACTGTATCTTCGTTTTTTACATAGTTAAAGTATAACAAATCTTCTTCTTGTTGTTTGATAATATGCTTGATTTTAGAAGCATCTTTAGCAACCCAAGCATGATATGTCTCAAGAGATGCTTTTGCATCTTTTTTTATTAAAAGATCCATGCATTTCGTCCATAAGGTATCATTAGAAAATACATGTGCAACAAAAAGTGTCTCTAATAAAAAAGAGGGGTCTTTTTTTCTGTAAGCAATTTTATTGAGCGTCATGAATATTTCAGTCTGTATTTCTAGATTAGGTATCCATTGATGGTGTAATCCTTTTAAAATAATCGAAAGGATCATGTCATCTTTTTTTAATGCATAGGGTAATGCGCGCCATTTAGTGATGAATGCATCAAACATAAATGAAAGGTCGTCACTGACATGACCTTGTATCAATATTTGTGTCATTAATTGAAGATCAAACAATATATCATTGGATTTAATTTTTGAATATGCTTTAAAATCACCATACATATGTTTATGCTCAATAAAAAAAGTTGGAAAAATAACCCAAGTATAATACGTTGATAAAAATACGATGAAAATACTGAAATCTAGAGATAATGAAAAAATCAAAGACATCAAATAAAGAAACAAAGGCGACAATAATGTTATTAAAGGGGCAACAAATAAAGAACTTTGATATGCTTTTTTTAACTTATCATATTGTTTTTGATTTGTAACAGATATAGATTTGGGTATGACGATGCCACCCATGAATTTAAGTAACTTAATATCATAGACAAATTTAAATTTAGGATCAAATAAAATACCAAAGCCTAAAATAAAAATCGCTTTTATCGGAATTTTAAAAAACAAAAACATCAATAAATGAGTGCACTCATGTATTGTAATCATCACAATGAATACAATGAAAAAAGCAAATAGATACGTGATGATTGGCCCTTGATAAAATATGATGAAATCGAAAAAAATGAGTATATAATAACTCAAACTAAGGATCAAAAGCGGGAATATAAATTGTTTTAATAAAGCAAATAACACTTTTTTATTCATCTAAAATTGACTCTCTTGACAAGGTTTCATTTATTTGTTAATATATACAAGCAAAAAGCAAATATTGTGGGCGTCGTATAATGGTTATTACACGTGCTTGCCAAGCATGAAATGGGGGTTCGATTCTCCTCGCCCGCTCCAAATAACAAATTCAACTCATATTAAGTGTGAGTTTTTTTATTAAAATAACGTGTATTCACACGTTATTTTATATTAAGATACATATCATAATATGCTTGGGTTTGACTATCATTAAATGGAAATTCATTTTTTTGAAGTTTCATTTTTAGTTCTTTCAAATAATATTGAATAATCGTATCGATTTCATTAGGATAATGCATTTTCAGTTTATGATCTTCGTATTCTTGACTGTCTAATACACGTATGCGTTTTGAAGGATACATTTTAATATCTAAATCATAATCTATATATTTGATCGCTTCTTCATCATAAATATAGGGACTTGCTAAATTGCAATAATAATGAATCCCGTCTTCTTTTAACATCGCAATGATGTTATACCAATAGTCATCAAAAAAAATACAGATAGCAGGTTCTTTTGAATGCCAAGTTCTTCCATCTGCTTCAATCACTTTTGTTCTGTCATTTGCAGTAATGACATAATTTTGTGCAGCCTCTAATACAACAGATTTTTTCCATACACGATGAATGGTTTTATTATGTTTATAGCTTTGGATGACAATATGCATCCCTTTTGATAATTTCATAAGCACCTTATGTGTATTATAACAAAAAAAGTATCAGTTAAGATACCTTATGTTTTGTCTATTAGGCTACATGTCTTATAAAAAAAGTTTTGATACATATAGTATCAAAACTGGTTACACGATTTGGTGCGGACGATGAGATTTGAACTCACACGACATTTCTGCCACATGCCCCTCAAGCATGCGTGTCTACCATTCCACCACATCCGCATGAAAAAGGTGCTATCTTCATAGCACCTTTATTATATCACTCTACTGCAAATACATATGTATATATGTCCTGTTTTCCTTCAATCATATCAACTTCGATATCTGGATGACATTTTTTAGCATATGCAACAATTTGTTCAAGTTCTTCTTCTTCATAATCTTTACCATAAAATATGGTGATGATTTCTCTTGAAGAATCAATGAGATTATCTAATAAACGTTGTGCTGCTTCATATTTTGTTTTTTCAGCTGCTAAAATTTGACCTTTTGCAATGGCCATATAATCGCCATTATTGATTTTAACACCCTTTATTTCTGTATCTCTAACTGCAAATGTAATCTCACCGTACGTCATATTATCCGCAACATCTTTCATTGCCTCTAAATTTTCATCAAGCGTTACTGTTGGATCAAATGCAATCATTGTTGCATATCCTTGACCGATATTTTTCGTTTTTATAACTGAAATAGAACGTTCAGGTAATAAATCAATGGTTTGTTCTGCAGATAAAATAATGTTTTTATTATTAGGTAAGATAATCACGTGTTCTGCATTCGCATTTTCTATTGCATTAACAAAACTCTCAGTCGACGGATTCATTGTTTGACCACCATCAATGATGATATCAATCCCTAGATCTTTATATGCTTTCTTAATACCTTCACCACTTGCAACCGCTAATATCGCATATGCTTTCTTTTCAGCAGGTTTTTTTGTTGCAGCTGGCGCATCTTTACCAAGTATTGTTGCATTCTGAAGTCTCATATTATCTGCTTTTAACGTTTGTAAGTCCCCATATTTTTGACCAAGTGTAATTGCAACACCAGGTTCATCTGTATGAATGTGAACTTTTAAAAGATCTTCATCCTGCACAAATACAAGTGAATCTCCCATCGCATTGAGTGGATCTCTTAAATCTGATGGATTAAAGTTTTTCTCATCATGTAACTTGATAATAAATTCTGTACAATAACCATATGTGATTTCAACATCACCTAAGTTATGTGCACCATGATAGTCTTCATGTGACTCTTTTTGAGCTTCTTCTGAAAGCATTTGACCTTCTAAAGCCATAATCATACCTTCAACAATTTTGATAAATCCTGCACCACCGCTATCAACAACCCCTGCTTCTTTTAAAACCGGTAATAGGTTGGGCGTTTCTTGAAGCGACTGATTTGCTTGTTTTAAATAAGCAGCCATCACTTTTTCTACTGAATCATATTTAGATTTATCTCTAAGAACGCGCTCAGCAGATTCTCTCACAACAGTTAAAATGGTACCTTCAACAGGATCCATAACAGCTCGGTAGGCCATTTGATATCCACCAACAAGTGCTTGAATAAATTGTTCGACAGTTGCATATGCTTCATCGATTTTTGCGATTTCACTGTAAACACCACGAAAAAACTGGGACAAGATTACCCCTGAGTTTCCACGAGCACCCATGAGAAGGCCTCTAGATAAAATTTTCGACACATCAACGATAGACGCTGACTCGGCATTAATAATTTCTTTAATACCCGCCATCATCGTCATTTGCATGTTGGTACCTGTGTCACCATCTGGAACTGGAAATACGTTTAAATGATCAATTTCTTTGTGGTTGTTTTTAAGATGAACCGCGCCATTTGTTACCATCTGTTTAAAAAGCTTACCGCTTATTCTTTGGTTTGGCATAGTAATCTCCTTGTGAACTTGTGTTTTTAGTTTATATTATGGTTAATTGAGTGAGTATAAATTAATAAATCTTTCATATTATATCATGTGAAAAATAAAAAAGCAACGAGCCAAAATAAGCATATATCATTGCTTTTTTTATGACTTCATGATAAAGTATTTTAGGAAAAGGAGTGATTGAAATGGCACAATGTTATGTCACTGGTAAAAAAACACTGACAGGTAACCGTCGTTCACATGCTCTAAATGCAACACGCCACACTTGGAAATCCAATTTACAAAATGTACGTATTCGCTTAGAAGATGGCACAGTTAAACGTGTAAAGATATCCGCAAGAGCACTTAAAAAATTGCAATTAGAACGTGTTTAAACAAAAAAGCGCATTAAGCGCTTTTTTTGTTGGTCAATATAACAAGAACTGATCCTTTTTCAACGAAAATTTCACCCGTATCATTTGTAAGTTCATTCGATATGCCTAAATTATCAAATGCATTTAAATGATGTGAATCAAGTGGATACTTAAATCCCTTTAAAGTAACGACTGTTTCATGGTAAGGAAAAATATTAATATACCCTTTATGTGATATTTGCATATATTTATCTAGTTTAAATAGTTCTGAATATTCTGTAATCATTTTTATTTTTGGAAAATGATGAAATAAATTCATGTGGGCATATGCATGTTCGATGCGTTCACCACCAGCGCCACCGATCAATATAATCTCATCATGTGGCATCTCGTGCGCACGTTTTAGAGCATAATAAGAATCTGTTATATCTTTTTCTGAAGGTAATTCTTCGGTGTTTAATCCATGTAATAGCCCTTTATTTTTCAACGAATCAAAGTCACCTACAGCAAGATCCACTTTGATACGTTGTTTATATATAGCAGACAATGCTTGATCCACACCAATGACGACATCTTCTTCTTTGATGGTTACCAATGACTTCACATCATTTGGTACTGGATGTGTAATGATAAATATTGTCATTGATTCTTTTTCAACCATGTCTTCATATCTTGTTGTTTGAAAAGGTAGCTTCCTACGACTGCGACATCAACACCTGCTTCTTGACATAATTGAATGTGATCATCATTGATACCACCATCCACTTGTATAATAAATGGATGTTGCTTTTTATATGATTGTAGGTGTTTTACCTTTTTTAACATATTTGGCATAAAAGACTGCCCACCAAATCCTGGTTCTACAGTCATAATTAAAACCAAATCTACTTCATTGAGATAAGGCAAAATAATCTCTATCGGTGTGTTAGGTTTCACAGCTAAACCAACACCAATATCTTCTTTTTTTATGGTTTTAATAGATTTTTCAACATCTTTTGCTTCAACGTGAATCGTAATAAATTGGGGTTGAAGGCTTTTAAACTGGTCTATCCATTGAAGCGGATGCGTTGTCATTAAATGCACATCTAAAGGAATATTGCTTAATCTTTTGAATGTCTTTGCAATATCTATGCCAAATGACAAATTGGGGACAAAATGACCATCCATAATATCTAAATGAATCATATAAGCATCTTCTAATGCAACAATCCATTCTTTGATATTTTCGATAGGTGCATTTAACACTGAGGGTGCTATTTTCATAGGTACCTCCTTTTAGTATTTTCTTTTAATCGATTTTATTTCATTGTAAAAAGCAACATAATTATCATAACGAGATTGCATGATTTGACCATTATCAAGCGCCTCTTTAATGCCACATGATGGTTCATGGATGTGTACACAACTTTGAAATTTACATGTGGATTTATAGAGATTAAAATCCTTAAACGCGACAATAAGATCTTCAATATTAAAGTGTTCAAATGACAATTTTGAAAATCCAGGTGTATCTGCAATAAGACCACCATTTAAAGGATATAATTCAGTATGTCTTGTCGTATGCTTACCTCTACCCAAAGCTTTTGAGATTTCTTGAGTTGCAAGATTTAAATTTGGTATGAGACCATTTAATAAAGTCGATTTCCCAACCCCAGTTTGACCTGCAATCACAGACACGTGATTTTTGAGCATCTTAAGTAATGCATCTTTGTCTTCTAAAGTTTTTGCATTAAGACTCAAATACTTATATCCCATGTGTTTGTAGTAATCCAACTTAGCTGTCAAATCTTTGACAGCTTTATCATCGACTTTGTCTGTCTTCGTTAAGATAATGATGATATCTAGATTATAACGCGATAAGATAGTTAAAAATTTATCTAATAATACAAAACTAAATTCAGGGGAAGTTGCTGAAAATACTAAAAATAATTGGTCTATATTTGCAATATCGGGTCTATATAAATCTGTTTTTCTAGGATGAATATCTTGAATGACATAATGATCAGATACAAACGTATACGTCACGATATCACCGACTTTAGGTGAGATTTGTTGATGTTTTACTTCTTTTTTCGTTTTTGAAGAGACACTTTGATAAAAAGAGGATGCACCATCCAATTCAATATATCTTAACTTCCCTCTCGCAATCGCTTCTATGAGTTTATTGTCATGCGTGAGTATCGTATATTGGTTGGAAATTTGTTTAATGATTTGCCCAATCATAGCATCTCTTTTTGCGCATGTTGAGAGCGCAGTTGTCCACATGCTGCATTAATATCATGTCCTTGTTCTTTTCTAAGCGTTACTTGTATTTTATGTTTTTTTAAGACATCATAAAATGCTTCCATACGTTCTCTTGAAGAACGTTTATAAGGGGCTTCAATCACTTGGTTGTATGGAATTAAGTTGACATAAGCATTCATACCTTTAATTTTATTAGCCAGTTCTACTGCCGTTTCTACACTATCATTAAGTTCATGAATCATAATATATTCAAATGTCACACGTCTATTTGTGATTTTTAAATATTCTCTAACAGCTTCTAACACGCGATCAACATTATATGTTTTATTAATTTTCATCAACGATGTACGAATTTCATTATTAGGCGCATGTAAACTGATCGCTAGATTCACTTGTATGCCAAGTTCAGCGAATGCTTTTATTTTAGGAACAATGCCAGATGTTGATACAGTAATATGTCTTGCACCGATGGACAATCCTTTAGGATCATTGACCGTTTTTAAAAACTGAGTAAGATGCTTATAATTATCAAAAGGTTCTCCAATACCCATGACGACAATATATTGTATTTTTTCATTCAGTTGACGTTCTGTTTCAATAATTTGTGCAATAATTTCTCCTGCAGTTAAATCACGTTTCTTTAGAAGTTGTCCACTTGCACAAAAAGAACATCCGATATTACATCCCACTTGTGTGGTTACACAAATGGAATTTCCATAATGATGTTTCATTAAAACAGCTTCGATAAGATGCCCATCATGAACAGAATATAATTGTTTTACAGTACCATCTCGGCTTACAGATTTTAATACAAAGTCTAAAGCATTCATTTTAAATGCTTCTTTTAATCCTTCAATGAGTGTCTGCGGGAGATTATGCATTTCTTCAAAAGTTGCTACTTTCATTTGATATAAAAAATGCCATATTTGTCTCGCCCGATAAGGTTTTTCACCTTGAGAAACAACCCATTGTTCTAATTTTTCAAAACTCAAATCATATATGAGCATACGTATCCTATCTTATTTCTAATTTTAGTTCAAATTGACAGCGATGAATGACTTTTTTCATCAGTTTTTCTACATCATCATTCGTTAACGTTTTTTCATTGTCATTTAAAATCATTCTAAAGGCAACAGATTGATGACCTTCTTTCACATGTTCACCTTGATAAACATCAAAAACATAAACATCGACTAAATATTTTCTTAGTGTTTGTTGCATTAATTCTACCACATTTTTAACACTCATATCTATCGGCATAATAAATGCAAGATCTCTTTCAACTGAAGGAAATTTAGAGATCGGTTGATATGTTTGCGTGTCATGTTTCATGACAATATCATCTAAATATAGTGTTGCAGCATATACTTCTTTTAAATCATATTGTTTTAAGACATTTGGATGCAACGTACCAAAGTGTCCAACTTCTTTGTCCTCTACATATATCGTTGCTGTTTGATATGGATGATATACAGGATCATCATGTCTATCTTTTATCGAAAAGGCAACCCCTAGTTGTTCAAATATTCTACCAACAATTGCTTTAAGTGAATAAAATGAGGATGCAACACCATCTTTTTTAATGCGATTAAACATATACGTATCTTGCATCATAAGACTTAATCTGTTTTTTTCTTCAGTTTGAGAGAAGACATGACCGATTTCAAATAACTGGTGTAATGGTAATTGACGATTTACATTGTAGCTTAAAGTATCCAGCATGCCACCATATAGTGATTGTCTAAGAAGTTTTCTATCTTCACTTAATGGATACATTAATGTTACGTGTTCTCCTAATTGATGAAAAACTTTATATTCATTTAATTTTCTTAGTGAATATGTAATGACTTGTTGAAATCCAAGTGATGTAAGAAGATGTTCTAATTGTCGATTTTTTTTCTGCTCAATCGATAACTTACCTTCTAATGATGTTTTCAATGGTGTTGATGGAATCAAATCTAAACCATAAATTCGACCAACCTCTTCTACAATATCGGCTTCTATTGAAATATCATACCGATCATAAGGCACAACACATTGAATGTCATCATCGTTTGATAAAGCAACTTCAAATCTTAAACGCATTAAATAATTAATAATCTCATCTTTGGAAAGCATTAAACCTAATGCTGAATTAATATGACGAATTGAAGTTTTCACAACTTTTTTATCAATATTTCGCGCATCTGATACAGTTTCACCAATAAGTGTCGCATCTGCAAGATCTAAGAGCAACTGTGTGGCGAGATCTAAACCTAACGCGACACGATCATATCCAACACCACGTTCAAAACGAAGTGAGGAATCACTTCTTAAATCAAGTCTTTTAGATGTTTCTAATATTGTTTTAGGATCGAATAACGCAGCTTCTAAAAATAAGGTGTCTGTTGTATTCGTTACCATAGTGTTTTCTAAACCCATGACACCAGCCAATGCTACTGGAAGCGTTCCATTAGAAATGACCAAATCAGAAGATAACAAGGTGCGTTCTTGACCATCTAATGTAACAACCTTTTCTTGGTCTTTTGCTTGTCTAATGATGATGTCATCTGATGTGAATTTAGAAGCATCAAATGTATGAAGTGGTGTCCCCATAAGTAACAATACATAATTTGTAATATCTACAACATTATTGATAGGTCTAATATCATTATCTATGAGTAATGATTTTAACCACCAAGGAGACGCTTTAATCACAACATTTTCAAAAACACGTCCCATATATCTAGAACAAGCTCCACTTTGAATGGTGACTTTTTTGGTGTGTTTTTTTGATGAATTAAACGTATACTCAGGTACTTGTACTTTCATATTTAACATTGCTGAGAGATCATAAGCATATCCTAAAACAGAGAGTAAATCACCTCGGTTTGGTGTGAGTCCTAATTCCATTTTAAACCCAACTTGTCCTAACGCTTCATACCCAGAGTAGCCAGGTTGGAAATCTTCATTAAAATAATATATCCCATCTTTAAATGCTTCTGGGATAACTTTATCAGAAAATCCCAATTCTTTGAGTGAACAAATCATACCTTTAGATTGTTCTCCTCGTATTACTGCTTCTTTGATTTCAAAGTTACCCGGTAAAATCGCACCTACTTTTGCGACGATGACTGTTTGCCCAGCATCGACATTTTTAGCACCACATACAATATTTAAAATGTCGTCATGACCAACATCCACAGTTGTTAAATTTAAATGATCAGAATTTGGATGATCAACTTTTGTAAGTACTTTACCAACGACGACAAAAGGATCATCTGATCTGATTTCGAATGATTCAATTTCGGTGATTTTTTGATTAGTTATGGCTTCAATATGTTGCGGTGTCTTTATGAAATTTTCTAGTGCTTTTTGTGTAATAACCATCTCACAAAACCCCCTTAAATTGATCTAAAAATCGTTTATCATTAATATAAAAGTGTCTAATGTCATCAATGAAGTATTTTAGTATTGCAATACGTTCGACACCAATCCCAAAAGCAAAACCTCTCTTTTGATTTGGATCAAAATTTGCCATTGATAATACGTTAGGATGAACCATCCCAGCACCTAATACTTCAATCCAAATTGGTGTTCCATCTGACTTTACAAAAGATACATCAACTTCAACAGAAGGTTCAGTGAAAGGAAAATAGGATGGTCTTAAACGGATTTGTCTTTCAGGTCCAAAAATATGTTTTGCCATCTCTAATAAAATACCTTTTAAATGAGAAAAATTCACATCATTTGAGACGTATAACCCTTCAATTTGCATGAATTGATGGCTATGCGTTGGGTCATCATCATCTCGTCTGTAAACTTTACCTGGACAAATAATCGCAAGATCTTGACCATTAGCATCTAACATTGAACGTGCTTGCACGGGGGATGTATGGGTACGAAGTAACCTTTCAGGATCAACATAAAAAGAATCTTGCATCGCGCGCGCAGGATGCCCTTTTGCTAAATTCATCATCTCAAAATTAAAGTGATCTGTTTCAAGTTCTGGTCCTTCAGCAACCGTAAAACCTTTCCCAATAAAGAAATCTTCTACATCACGGATGACTTGTATTAATGGGTGTAAGTATCCTTTTGGCAATGCCACTTCATCTAGATGAATATCGACTTTTTCTTGTTTTAATTTTTCTTCAAGCGCAGCATTTTCTAATAGACTTTTTTTATCAGATAATGCCTGTTCAATTTCTAGTTTCAATTGATTGACGTTTTCTCCAAAAGTTTTTCTTTCTTGTGGATCCATATCTTTCAATTGTTTCATAAGTTCTGAAACAGCACCTTTTTTAGACAAAAAGGCGATACGAATGTTTTCTAATGTCACCAAATCATTCGCTGTTTCAATTTGCTTTAAAGCATTTATTTTAATCTTTTCCATAATTCCTCCATATATAAAAAAATCCTTAGACCGAAAAACGATCTAAGGACGCCATAGACGCGGTACCACCTTAGTTCCAGTGAAATGTCACTAGCACTCTATGTGTCTTTAACGCAGACATACGGGTGTGATTAGCACCTCTCCAAGCTGAAATTCATCATGAGTTTGACGTTTTTTCACCACCCAAACGCTCTCTAAACAAACTCGATTGATTACTGAGGCTCTTCTACGATTTAATTTCTTTTACTTGCGACTACTTGCAACAATCATGATGAGACGTAATATTTCGATGTACAACCATACGATGGTGACCATTAACCCTAATGCTACCATCCATTCATATTTCTTATCTGCACCACTTGATACAATCACTTCTGCACGGTCAAAATCTAATGTTAACATCAGTGCACCATAAACAATTAAAAAGACACTAATACCAATCGCAAGACCGATACTATTCCCAAAAATTGCATTCATATCAACAAAGAGTGACATGAGTCCAAACCCGATAAAGAAAAATAAAATTCCAAATAACACTGCATACATGATTTTTCTAAATCTCGTTGTGACGCGAATGATTCTTGAAGAATATAGAAATAACATCACAAAGAATATCGCGGTTGTTGCAATAATTGCAGCATATGGTGCACCTGGTACAAATGTATGAGCAACAAGTGTAATCATTGCAAGTAATACACCTTCAGCTGCTGCATATACAATACTCATTGGCATCGCTAACGAAGGCACAAATGTTGCAATTAAAACAGCGATTATCGCAACAATCATGGATCCAACTAATAAACTCATGAATGTTTCTGCAGGCAAACTTGTAATTGCATAAAAACCTGTAAGCACTGCAATACCTAATAAAATAAATGTTTTTAATGTAATGCCTCTATATGATGCTGCTTCAGTTGATGAATACGATGCTGAACGCTCTATATTGGCAAAAACTGGATTTGATGAACGCATATTTTTCCCTCCTAAATCACAAGAATATTATATAGTAAAGCAACTTAAAGTGCAAACAATCCTTGTTCTTTTTCATCATTTTCGATAATGAGCTCATCGAATGCACCATATGATTCCATTTTTGCAAAAACAGTTTGATTGATCTTCGTTCTAAGTTTGATATCTTCTTTAGAAGAAAATACTCTTGATGTTCTTGTATCAACGATACCATTTGCAACGTTTTCACCAAGACCATCAATTGAAATAAATGGCATTCTTAAAGCATCATCTTCCATTATAAACGTTTTTGCATCCGAGCAATTAATGTCTACTTTTTTAAAATGAAATCCTCTTAAACTCATTTCATACGCCACTTGTAATGTTGTAAGTATTGATTGTTCATTTACCGTCAAGTAATTTTTTGCAAGTAATTCTTTAATGCCATTTTTTAACGCAACTGGCCCCGCAATCATTTTTTCATAATCAAATTTATCGACACGTTTTGAAAAATAAGCACTGTAAAATAATAGCGGATCATGAATTTTAAACCATGCAATACGTAAAGCCATGATGACATACGCTGTTGCATGTGCTTTAGGAAACATGTACTTAATTTGTTGACAAGACCAAATATACCATTCTGGTACACCTGCAAGTCTCATCTCAGATTCATACGTGAGCCAAGTACTTGGATCTTTAGAGGGTTTTCCTTTTCTTACAAATTCCATGATTTCAAATGCACGTAATGGTTCTAGTCCAAAGTCAATTAACTGAACCATAATATCATCTCGACACCCAATGATTTGATCAATATCCACTCTACCGTGCGATGTTGATCCTCTCACAAGATCTTGAGCATTTTTTAACCAAACATCTGTCCCGTGTGATAATCCTGACACTTTAACAAGTCCTGCAAATGTTTTAGGTTTAATATCTGATAACATTTGTCTTGTAAATTGTGTGTTAAATTCAGGTATCGCAAAGGATGCAATATCACTCATGAGATCATCTTTTGATACTCCGATAATATTGGTTTCATAAAACATCTTCATCACATCTTTATCATCGAGAGGAATATCTTTTGCATCAGTAAAAGGATATTTGTCAGGATAACGTTTGACATGATCCATAAAAAATTTAATCATCGTAGGATCATCATGACCCAAGATATCAAGTTTTAATAAATTAGATTCAAATGCATGATAATCATAATGTGTTGTATACCAAACATTATCAGTATTATTAGCTGGATATTGAATTGGCGTCACATCATAAATATCATATCCATCTGGTACAACTATAATTCCTCCTGGATGCTGTCCAGTGGAACGTTTAACACCCTCTATTTTTTTAGCCAAACGTTCAATTTGAGCTGGTCTTTTCTCTATGTGATGATCTTCTAAATAACCTTTGACATACCCGAAGGCATTTCGTTCTGCGATGGTTTGTATGGTGCCAGCACGATAAGCTTGATTTTCTCCTACTAATAGTTTGACATAATCATGTGCTTTGGATTGATATTCTCCACTGAAATTCAAATCAATATCAGGTATTTTATCGCCATTAAATCCTAAAAAAGTTTCAAAAGGAATATCATGACCGTCTTTGATTAATTTTGATTGACAAATCGGACAATTGGCATCGGGTAAATCATATCCAGCGTAAACATTTTCAAACAATGTTTGAAAGTCCTCTTCGTGTGGTTGATATCCATCATTTTGATATCCTTCCTCAGTAAGTTTAAATGCTGTAAAATGACCTTCTTTGCATCGATAATGCGGCTTTAATGGATTTACTTCTGTAATATTGAGTAATGTTGCAACTAAAGAAGATCCTACAGATCCTCTTGATCCAACTAAATACCCTTCTTCTAAAGAGTTTTTGACAAGCAAATGCGACATATAGTAGATTGAAGCAAATTGATTCTCAATGATGTTTTTTAATTCTCGATCAACACGTCTTGAAACGATTGGATGCAATGTATCTCCATATTGTTTTTTCGTTTCTTGTTTTACAAGTCTTTTAACTTCAGCCTCAATACTAGGTATTTGAATGTTTTCACTAAATGCATCATCTTGGATCGCTAAAAGACCACTCGGGAATAATTGAATTGTATCAATATGACGATTTAACCTATGCGTTTCTTCGACTACAATACGCTCTGCATCAACACCTAAAAAAGCAAAGGCGTGTAACATTTCATTGGTTGTTTTAAAGTGAAGCTTAGGTTTCACTTGGTATCTTTTTAAATCATGAATACCTCCACCCACTTGAGGTGTGGAAATATAAATGTCACGATACATGTGATCTTCAGGATGTAAATAATGCACATCCCCTGTTGCAATTACTGGTATAGATAGTTTCGTTGCTGTATCAACAATCTTTTTAATAGTTGCTTCAATGATTTCTTTGCCACCCTCACCAATTTGATCGATGATGTGCAAATAACTTTCAGGAGGTTGAACTTCAACATAGTCATAAAACCTCATGACTTCTTCAAGTTTTTCTGAGGATTTATTGAGTGCTGTTTCAAACACTTCTCCTTTGTAACATCCTGACCCTATGAGTAATCCATCTCTATACATATCTACGATTTGTTTAGATGTTCTTGCGCCTTTATGATAAAAAGTTGTAAGAGCATGAGACACAATCTTGTATAAATTTTTGAGTCCTTTTTGTTCTTTAACTAAAATATTTAAATGAAAAGGAATCATGAGTTGATAGTAATGTTCCACTTGATTCATCTTGAAGTAATCAGAAATCGTAGTATACCCTTTTTTAGAGAGTTCCTGCATCATCAATATCCAAATCTCTGCAGTAACTCTTGCATCATCTTCAGCTCTATGGTGGGCTTCTTGTTTAATCTTAAAATGTTTTGCAACAGCTTTTAAATTAAATGATTTTAATACATCTGAATAGTGCAATCTTGCAAGCAATAATGTATCTAAAAATCCTTTATAGGTAATTGTAAGATGATTTCTAGAAGCTTTTGCTTCAATAAAATCAATATCAAATGTTGCGTTATGCGCAACCATCATCGCACCTTCACTAAATGCTAAAAAAGATGTTAATGCATCTTCAATGAGCGGTTGATCAGCAACCATCTCATCTGTAATACCCGTAAGTTCAGATGTAAACGCAGAGAGTTTCCGTTTTGGATCAATAAATTGTTGATAGGTTTCTATAATTGTGCCGTTTTTGACTTTGACGGCAGCAATTTCAATAATATCATCATGAATAACACTAAACCCTGTTGTTTCAATATCAAATACAACATATGTTTGTGATTTCATATCAGAATCATTGATGTCGCCATCGATCATTCTTAATTGATTTTGATCAACGCAAGATAATTCTGTACCAAAAATTGGCTTGATGCCAGACTTTTTTGCAGCTCTATCTAATTCTGGAAAGCCATATACACCGTCATGATCCGTAATTGCAATTGCTTCATGACCCCATAATTTTGCTTGATTTACATAGTCAGTAATACTTGTAATGCCATCTAAATTACTCATCGTTGAATGCATGTGAAATTCGATACGTTTACGTTTTGCATCGTCTTCTCTCATATGCTGTTTTCTATCTAAATACAACATTTTTTTCGCCATGACATTGATGTCTCGATCAAAACTATCATATTGAAAATAGCCTGTAACTTGTAAAAAATGTCCTTCTTTAATTGTTTTAGCAAACGCTTCATCTTTTGGATTCGATACAAAACTCTTCACTTTGATGGCATCATCTTCATCTGCAAGAATCATTGTAAGTAATTTTGTTTTTGTTAATGTCCTTAACTCAACTTTTCTCACTTGACCTTCAATGATACAGTCAGATTGTCCATGCTCATTACGATATTGATCAAAACGATATTGATCCATAGGGATGTTAGAGATTTTCATCGCCTCAGGAGAGTGCCGTGTTGTAAATTTATTACTATCGACTAAAGGAACATCTTTTTTATATTTTATTTGTTTATCATGGATCACATCAAGTTGTTTTTTCTCATTCTCAATAACTGCTGTAGCTTTAGGTATTTCTTTATTAACGGATAAATCCAATGTGAAAAATAGACCATACGTATGTAACATCTTTTCAATTTGTTTGAAATGTTGTTTGATATAGGCCGAATCTTCATCAACATGAAACATAATCACATCATGATCGATATTGAAATTAAAATGTTTTAATGCGCCTGCACTTGGCTTTAATTTTTGATACTCATGTACGATTGTTTGAATATATTTTTCTAACATCGGAGTATCAAAATCTGCTTTTTGATGAAAACTTACAGTGACTTTAGAGATCACACTTGTTTTAAAATAAACTTTTAAATAAGATTCAAAAGTCATTAAGTGATGTACGTCTACAGAAGATTTGACATCAATATGGAAATGCCATACTTTAGATTTCGAATCCACCTGTACTTCTTTTAATTCAAAATACTGAAGAACATTTGGTGGCATATCTATTTGTGTCTTAAATACTTTAAATTTGTCCACGCATTGTTCCTCCTTTTAAAACTTTGTAAAACGAAACATAATAAAAATATGTAATCAACAGACTAAAAAATTGTAAAAACTGAATATTAAATAAAATTGTAATCATATTAAATACGAGATAAATACTTGACAAATACAAACCAATCTTAAATTTTTGTTTAAATGGCATTTGCGATTTATACAATGAAAATGACATTAATAATGTTAAAAATAGTGTAACAAATAAATAATCAAATATGTTTGAGAAAAACATAGAAAAAATGTAAATTAATGAAATCATTGATGATGTTTCGATAAAATTTTCTAAATATCTTGTGAAAAGAGAAACATTCTGAATTGAAGGATCATTAAAATCAACAGTAATCGCATCATCATAGCTTAAAAATGCAATTTCTTGATTTGAGATATGCATAGACATAGCATTTTCAAGCAACGTAATTTGTATATGATAACTAAATATCATTTGATTTGAAACACGAAAGACTTCATATGTAAAATCAACGGGTTCATTCCATATAAATACACCATTTTCTAATACATTGTCTTTTAAAAACATACCGTTTTGAACATCTTCATAAAAAACCGCATATTGATTGTTTGTAATCACACCTTGTAATTGATAGATGAGTAATGATGGTAAAAAGACAATAAAGGATAGTGCCATCATATATAAAAAAACGACACCCCTTGAGTCATTTAAATACTGAACTAATTGTTTTGGTTGGCGTAAACTCGTGATGAATCGTTTGAGCACAATATTCTCCAATACGTCAATATTATAGCACAAAAATCCGTCATAAATCAGCCCAATTATTCTATAATTTTTAAGAAAAATGTAGATACTTTTATAAAGCGATTTAAGAAAGAGAACGTATGAAAAAAGCATTATTACATTTTAATCATGCACTCATCAAATCACTCATTCAAAAAAATGATGTTGTTGTTGATATGACATGTGGCAATGGTTATGATACAGAGTTTCTAGCCTCTTTAGCAAACATCGTATATACTTTTGATATACAATTAAGTACTTTAAATAAAACAAAAGAAAAACTTGCACACTATGAAAACATTCAATACATACATGATTCATTTGAACATGTGTCTAAGTATGTTGACTTTGCAAATATGTATGTGTTTAACCTTGGTTACTTGCCAGGCGGAGATAAGACAATTACAACTAAAAAAGAAATTACTTTAAAAACGATCAAATCATTACATCAAAATATACAATTAGGTTCGCACATTATCATCATGGCTTATATTGGACATGATGAAGGTCATAAAGAATATAGTATGTTACATAATTATCTAAAAGCTCAAAAAGTCTATCAAATATATGAAACAAAAGCTCTACACCACGTCCTCGCACCGATTCTTTTGTGGATACAAAAAAAAGATTCGTAATCATCGAATCTTTTTTTATATACTTTGTCTGTCATTTATTAAAATGATGTTTAATACGTTCATATAATCTAGGATTTCTTTTTTCTAGCATATCAAGTCTTGCTTCAAATCGATCTTGTGTTCTTTTGATGAATAGACCGTATAAACCCTCTAAAGCGATATTTTCTTCCTCTAAATCTAATAAAAATGCATCTTGAATTACTTTCATTTCAGCTTGTATCTCTAATTTAAGAACTTCTAATTGATCAACATATACTTGTTTTGTATCTTCATCTGCTTCTTTGATGTTTTTTATGAGCGCTTTAACATCACCTTTATATGTTTCTCTAATCTCTTCAACCATTGGCATATAGGTGTCTTTTAAAGCATCCAAAGTTGCTTTAATTTCTTCACTAGCGTCAACAAGCACTTGATTCCACGTATCTACGTAAGCTTGGACTTCTTCTTCATTAGTAGCACTTGTGATGGCTGAGATCATCTCATCAAAATCATAGGTTGCATCATAAGTTGCCACTGTTTTGATCAGAACATATTGTTTTACTGTCACATTATATAAAGAAGCTTGTTCGATGATGTCTTCTTTCAATGTCTTACCCAATCCAATAAATAGTAGAGGACCTTGATGACCTTTAAAACGTCTCATACGATAGGTTGTATCATCATACTCTTGTTCATCGATATCCATCGTAAGATCTAAAAATAATTCTGTTTCTCTAGCCGAGGTGTCTAACGACAACAACCCAATTGTAAATAGTGTGATACCAACAATAGCGATTACTAAAAATATTTTTTTTCTCATATGAAAGCCTCCTTTGCTTTACATTTATAATACGTATATAAAGTTGATTTTATTGGTAATCCATTTCATTTTTTTGAAATCGACTAAATTCATAATTAAATGTTTGCTGATCTTCTGTCTTTCCAGAAATCAAAAGTGTCATGCCATTCATCATTCGATACCCCATTTGAAACAAGCCAAGAAATGTATTTGATGCTTCAATAATTTCGTAAGATACATGTATTTTACGCATCATTGGTAAATAATTTAATGTTAAATTCACAGTTCTTGATTGATTCGTATAAGCAATTCTTAATGTTGGCATATCAAAATTATTTCTTATTAATTGATACTCAAATTCTCTTACTTTAACATTTTCTTCAACAAATCTTATCATAAAGTTTTTTGACTCAGAATCATATTCAACAGTTACTTCTTTACTTGTTTTTTGCGCACTTACATATAGATGATGGTATGCGTTATTAAAAGTCGTGTACCCTGAGATATTTATATCATCAAAATTGCCT
>CAXRJA010000074.1:0-6723 GCA_964230965.1 Acholeplasmataceae bacterium
AAAAATTCAGGCAAAACTTCAAACACTTGTGGATGTCGGATTAGGATATATCACTCTTGGTCAATCTGCAACAACACTTTCTGGTGGGGAAGCGCAACGTGTGAAATTAGCAAGTGAACTCTATAAGAAAATAACGAATAAAACATTATATGTTCTTGATGAACCAACAACAGGACTTCACACAGACGATGTGAAACGACTCGTTGAAGTCCTTCATCGAATTGTGGACCAGGGAGCAACCATGGTGGTCATCGAACATAATTTGGATGTTATTAAAAATGCAGACCATATTATTGATTTAGGACCCGATGGTGGTGATTCAGGTGGTCAAATTGTTGCACTTGGCACACCAGAACAAGTTGCTAAAGTAAAAAATTCATATACTGGGCAATATTTAGCTCAAGTTTTAGAGACTTAAGAGAGATTCTTTGATATAATACCCCTATGAAACTTCAACCTTCACAATCAAAAAAAATACTCTTAACAATGACGTTTTATTTTCATAAAAACATTGTGAAACATTTAGTTATTTTATTTCTTGTCAATACATTTGTATTGATGGGACTTATTGGTATTTTGACAGCATTAAACTTGAGTGTTTTTGAGACATCAGTTTTAAACATTCTTTTGCTTTCTATATTCTTAACACTTTCTGAACACATCATTAAAACCACCATGTCTATAAGAATGTATCAATTCTTTGCCGCCTCTTTTGGTATGGCGAGTAGCATTATTATGGTACTGATTGTGACTGTTTTTGCTCTGATATTTCACCATTTTAAAATTTTATCGGTAGAAGGCCTCATCGGCATGTCATTTATTTTCATGTGGATCAGACATCTTCTAAGAAGATTTATTGTCATTAGAAACAGCAGAAGAAGTTTAAAAAGGAAGTCAATATGAGTATATATGTAAAAGACTTAGTAAAAGATTTAAATTTAGAAGTTTTGATTTCAGAACAATCTCTTGATAGAATTATCGACAGTGATTTACTTGCAAGACCTGGTGTTGAACTCGTTGGTTTTTTTGATTTTTATGATCCAAACAGAATTGTATTATTCGGTTCAAAAGAAGCAAGTTTCATGCAACTTTTTGATGAAAAAACGATGAAAGAACGTATCGAAACACTCTTTAAAAAACAACCACCATGCATGATTTTCTCAAGAAATGTTTACATACACGATATGTTTTTTGAACTTGGGCATACATATGGTGTTCCGATATTAAGATCCACTCATAGAACCACGGCACTTGCAAGTTTATTGTATAATTTCCTTCACGCGAATTTGGCACCTAGAAAAACATTACACGGTGTTTTAGTGGATATTCACGGATTGGGAACGTTGATTATTGGTAAGTCCGGCATCGGAAAAAGTGAAACCGCACTCGAACTTATTAAAAGGGGACATTTACTTGTTGCAGATGATCGTGTAGATATGTATGAAGCTTCAGCTGGATCTGTAATCGGATATGCACCAGATATTACAAAAAAACTTATTGAAGTACGCGGTATTGGCATTGTAAATGTTGTTGAAATGTATGGTGCTGGCGCTTTTAGAGAAGATAAAAAAATAAGACTTGTTGTTGAACTGGAAGCGTGGAACGAAGAAAAACACTATGATCGTTTAGGTGTTGAAACAGAACACGTCAGATATTTTGAAACAGAACTCCCTAAAATTACCATTCCGGTATTACCGGGAAGAAATGTTGCAACACTCGTAGAATCTGCTGCAGATAATATGAAACTTAAATATTTAGGCTATGATGCTGCAAAAGATTTTGTTGATAAAATCAATAAAAAAGCAGAAGGTAAAGAAGGATGACAAAGATAAAACAGTGGTTTTTCAACCACATCACACCAATAAAACTTTATGGCGGTGCATTATTATATTTCATGGTACTCGTGATACTTGCAGTTGTACCCCAAACACGTGTCCCCTATAATAATGTTGCCATAGACTTAGGATTTGTAGAAATTGCTTGGTATGCTGTGTTTATTCTTTCAGGTTTATTGATCGCTGTCTTTTGGTCTGTCGATGAATTTAAGAAAAAAGGACTATCCGTCGACTTTTTATATGATGCATTGTTGTGGACAGTACCCATTGCAATTGTTGGTTCAAGGATATATTATGTCATTTTTGATCCAAATAAAAACTATCAATCCATAATTGATATTATTAATATTTCCCGAGGTGGCCTTTCAATCCATGGCGTAGTTATAACTGCGACGTTATTTGTATTATTTTATAGTAAGAAAAAAGGTGTTAATTTTTGGCTTATTGCTGATATTGTTGCTGTTGGATTCCTCATTGGACAAATTGTTGGTCGTTGGGGAAACTTTATGAATCAAGAAGCATACGGACCGGTTATCGAATCGCAATTCATCTTAAATATATTACCTACTTTTATTAAAGACCAAATGTTTATTGCAGGTAATTATCATCATCCTACCTTTTTATATGAAGGGTTATGGAATTTAGTTGGTCTTGTTATACTAATCAACATAAGAAGAAAAAAACTTCTCAAGATTGGGGATTTGTTTGCTCTTTATTTAATGTGGTATGGATTAGGTCGAGGTGCAATCATTGAACCACTTAGAACAGGTGGTGCAGAATTTGATGCATTACGTGTCTTTGGATTACCTGTAAATATTTATTTATCACTCATTTTATTTTTAGGTGGTGGATTACTTCTCATGTTTTTAAAAAACAAGAAATTACCTGAATTACCTTATTATGCAGAAGTTGGTCAACATGATTAAGTTAGTATTATTTGATTTAGATGGGACATTATTAAAATCAACTGAAATTATCATGGATGCCTTTGTCATAACGTTTGAAAAATATTTCAAAGAAGTGAAGCTTGATCAAAAAACATTAACATCTTTTCTAGGTCATACACTATTTGAGACATTTGGTATATACATCAAAGAAGATCAAGATATGGATGAGCTTGTTAATTTTTATAGAAACACATCAGAAAAATTGATGCAAGATGTGACTGCTTATCCTAATGCAAAAGCTTTGATGAAAAAACTTCAATCAAAAAACATCATGATTGGAGTTGTCACATCAAAGATGAATCATGTTGCCAGAGAGCACTTAAGATTGATAGGATTAAATGATTATGTGACACATTTAGTTGGTTATGAAGACGTTGTGAATCACAAACCACATAAAGAGCCGATTGAGAAAGGGTTATCTTTATATAGCGTCAAGGCTGAAGAGGCTGTTTATGTAGGTGATCATGAAAATGATATGGTCGCTGCTAAGTCTGCAGGTGTAATAAGTTGCGCTGTGAGCTATAGTCACAGACTTAAAGAAATGCTAGCAGTGATGCCAGATTATGTTGTAGATGATTTATTACAAATAGAAGATATCGTGTAGGAGATAATGTTATGTATGATGTATTAGTAATTGGTGCAGGACCAGCGGGTGTTACAGCAAGTATTTATACCAAACGTGCGAATTTAAAAGTTGCAGTATTCGAAGGTAATGTTCCAGGGGGACAACTTGTGAATTATAGCGAGATAGAAAATTATCCTGGTGTAAAATCTTTTAGTTCCATTGACCTTGCAACAGATATGATTGAACATATGTCTAAATTAGACATTGAAGTAAAATATGAAAACGTCACCAAATTAGAAGATCATGGGTCTTATAAAACCGTCTCAACAGATTTTGGATTATATGATACCAAGGCGGTGATTATCGCAACGGGAAATGTCCCAAGAAAACTCGGTGTTGAAAACGAAGAACAACTCGCATATAACGGTATTAGTTGGTGTGCCATTTGTGACGGGCCAATTTATCGTGATAAAGATGTCATCGTTGTTGGCGGTGGTAATTCAGCAGTAGAAGAAGGATATTATTTATCGACTTTTACTAAATCTGTCACTGTAGTACAAAACTTAGACCGATTAACGGCAGAAGCAAAAGCCAATGAAAAACTTATTCAACAACCGAATGTTAAGGTCTATTATGAAACCCTTGTAGATAAATTTTTAAAAGATGACAAAGGCTTAACAGGTGCGACATTGAAAGACAAAGATGGCAATACCTTTGATGTATTTGCAGATGGTGTCTTTGAATATGTAGGAATGATACCTGTGACAGATTTTGTAAAACATCTTGGAATTACAACCAATTATGGATATATTAAAGTGAATGAAAAAATGGAAACTAAAATTCCAGGTATTCTTTCTTGTGGCGATGTAAACGATAAACAAATTCGTCAAGTTGTCACTGCTGTAGGAGATGGTGCCGTTGCAGCTCAAAACGCCCTTAAATATTTGGAGTCACTAAACTAAATGTCATTTACCAAGCTTGTCAAAGAAGAACTTGTGACAATTCCCATTGAGACGTCTGAACAACTCGCTGAGTTTGCAGCTTTTTTGCACATGAATGGTGATATTACAAAACGTGATCAAAAGCTGATTCTCATATTCAAGACGAATAGTCCTACTGTTGCAAAAAGGTTTTTACAGTTATCTAGAACGTTATATCAAGCAGAAACAACACTGATTAAAAAACAACAACAAAAGCTGACAAAAAAACCTCAGATTTTAGTTGAAATAGAGTCTCGCGTTAAAGATATCTTGTCTGAAATCAAATTGTTAGAACCCTTATTTGAAACATCGGATGTCTTATTACCATCAGATCCCACACGACTCGCATTTTTACGTGCTGCATTTTTATCAACTGGGTCTGTGAATGATCCTAAGACAGCACAGTATCATTTAGAGATGAGTCATGAAAGAGATGATTTAGCAGTACTCATACAAAGTTTAATGAACCGTTTTGATTTAAATGCTAAAATCATCAAAAGAAGACATCAACATGTTGTCTATTTAAAAGACGCAGAACATATTTCAGATTTTATGATGCGTATAGGGGCTCAAAACTCGGTGTTTAAATTTGAAGATGCAAGAATTAAACGTGATTTTAATAACTCTATTAATCGTGTGATGAACTGTGAAATCGCAAATGAAAAGAAAGTTTATGAGGCAGCATCAAAAATTATTGATGAAATAACCTTTATTTCAAGTTATAATGTATATATAGATGAAAAAATCAAACGTGTAATGGATTTGAGACTGAATTATCCAGAATATAATTTACGAGAACTTACAGAACAATATGAAATAGAGTATAAAGAACCTATTTCTAAATCTGGACTCAATCACAGATTTTCAAAAATAAAAAATATTGCACAAGCATTAAGGGAGGGATCACCCCTATGATTAAAGGTGTTGGCATAGATTTAGTTGAATTAGAACGCATAAGAGAGTTGCTTTCAGATCGTTTTATTGAACGTATTTTATCGGAAAAAGAAATGAAAGAATATCAAAATCTCGCACACGAACAAGTAAAACTTGAATTCATTGGTGGCCGTTTTGCTGCAAAAGAGGCGATTTTTAAGGCCGTTGCTGTAGGGCCAGGGAATACAAATTATAAAGATTTCTCGGTTTTACATGAGTCATCAGGAAAACCATATGTAGAGTCAACATTTTTTACAGATAAAGATCATGTTAGTGTCTCTATAACACATACAGACAGCTATGCAGCAGCATTTGTGGTCATTGAAAACAAGGAGTAAATATGAGTCAAGCACAATCAAAAAAACAAGTGAGTAAAGAAACAAACATGAGACAGCGACCACTATCCAAAGGGGAACTCCTTCTTATGCGCGTCGGTGTTGCAGTTATATTATTGACCGTTGCGATTATTGTTACCATCGTTGTAATTGCAACTCTAGATAACGAAGAAGAAGTCGTATTACCATTAGAAAACTATACCCATATTGTTTCAAGCGATTTAACCTATATCATTGGAGATAATGGTAGTGGATCGTTTGGTGATTTCACTTATTTTCAAACCGATGATGAGAATGACTTAGAAATTTATTCGATTCTTATGTCTTCAGATGCAGAGAACCCTTTATATATATTGTTATATCGATCAGGTAATCTGGAAGAAACTATATTGACATTTTTTAATGATAACGAAGCGACATTGTTACTTGAAAATGTATTACTATTAGATTTAGATGATCCCATCAATGCAGATGTATTTTCTGTTCAAGCCGTGTTATCTCTAGGGATACCTCAAGCATCACCACAATCACTGGTTACATTTTATGTAGACTATAACGAAGAAAAAGAAGCATTCTTTGATACGGTATGGTCAGATACAACAAACATTCTAAAAAGTTTAGAAAATTTAGTATAAAAAAGGCGATGCCTTTTTTATTTAGGAGACACAATGAATTCAGAAATTATTAAGCAAATTAAAGATGCAACACATATCTCAGAAAAACAAATTCAAACTGTTTTAAATTTACTAGATGAAGGGAATACCATTCCATTTATTTCAAGATATCGAAAAGAAGTTACAGGCGGATTAGATGAAGAACAAATATTTTTAATTCATCAAACATGGTCGTATCAAAAAAATCTTTTTGAAAGAAAAGAAGATGTCATCCGTCTCATTGATGAAAAAGGTATGCTCACAGAACAATTAAAACAAGAGATTTTAACAGCTGAAAAGCTTGTTGATGTAGAAGATATATATCGTCCTTTTAAAGAAAAGAAAAAAACAAAAGCAACTGAAGCGATAGCTAAAGGACTTCAAGGGCTTTCTAATTTCTTTATGTTTTTATCGGATGAAGATCCAAAAGAAGAAGCAAAGAAATATGTAAATGATGATGTTAAAACAGTTGAAG
>CAXRJA010000075.1:0-17034 GCA_964230965.1 Acholeplasmataceae bacterium
CTATAGTGCACTTGCGAGTGGACAAATCACGAGAACAGAATTTATTTCTCAAGTGAAAGCTGCAGTAGAAGCACTAGCTTAATTATTCATTTAATGACAAAAAAGGCACTTTACCATAAAGTGCCTTTTTTATTGACTTTATATATCGACATCAATAAAATATCATATGGGAGGCATATATGAAACAAACAAAACAATTTAAAACAGAATCTCAACGTTTACTACATTTAATGACACACTCAATTTATACTCACCATGAAATATTTTTGAGAGAACTTATATCAAATGCGAGTGATGCGATCGATAAAAGGCATTTTAAGTCATTAACAGATGAAAAAGTGCCAAATGCTGACTATGAAATCAGATTGATTTCAGATAATAAAGCACGTACTTTAACGATTGTAGACAATGGTATCGGTTTAACACAAGAAGAACTTGTAGAAAATTTAGGAACCATTGCTAAGTCAGGCACGAAAGCGTTTCAAGAGTCATTAGAAGAACAAAATGAAGCAGAACTTATTGGTCAGTTTGGAGTTGGTTTTTATAGTGCTTTTATGGTTGCTGAAAAAGTCGTCGTAAAAACACGTTCACCATATGCTGAAACAGGCTATTTATGGACGTCTGATGGTGTATCAAATTATACAATCGAAGATATCGAAAAAGAAACCATTGGAACAGAAATTACTTTATTTATTAGAGAAGATGCTGAAGATATCGATTTCTCTAAGTTTTTAAAATTTTATGAAATCAAATCACTAGTTAAAAAATATAGTGATTATATTCGGTATCCAATTAAGATGCTGGAAACAAAAACGGAAGATAAAAAAGAAGTTCAAGAAGATGTGACACTTAATCAAATGACACCGATTTGGAAACGTTCTAAAAGTGATGTCAAAGAAGAAGAACTTCAAGAATTTTATAAACATCAATTTAATGAATTTGAAACGCCATTAAAGACGATTCATACCAATGTGGAAGGGATGTTAACCTACACAGCACTATTATTCAGTCCCAAGAAACCCGCGTATAATTTTTATACAGAAAGCTTTGAAAAAGGATTACAATTATATTCTAAAAGCGTGTTCATTGAAGATAAAAATAAATCATTGATTCCAGATTATTTTAAATTTGTTAAAGGACTTGTAGATTCAGCAGATTTATCACTTAACTTATCTAGAGAAATGCTACAACACGACCGTCAACTTAAGAAGATTGCATCGCATTTAGAGAAAAAAATTAAGAGTGAATTAGAATCCATGTTAGCAGATGACAGGGAAACATATTTAGAATTTTATGAAGCCTATAAACTCACATTAAAGTATGGCATTTATGAAATGTTTGGCATGAATAAAGATAAATTGCAAGACTTGATTTTGTTTGAGACATCTAAAAGTGACGCACCCATTGCATTAAAAGAATATATAGATAGAAAACCAGAAAGTCAAAAATTCATCTATTACGCTACCGGAAAATCAAAATCAAGAATGTTGAATTTACCTCAAATGGATGCGATGAAGTCACAAGATATCGAAGTGTTGTTATGTTATGATGATGTCGATGAATTTATGTTCCAAGCAATGCAAAACTATCAAGATGTTACGTTTAAATCGATTCAAAAAGGTGATTTAGAGGAAGTCCAAGAAGATAAGAAAAAAGAAGTAAAGAAACAAGAAAAAGATTATAAAGACTTCCTAAAAGCGATAAAAAATAGTTTAAAAGATCAAGTAAAAGATGTAAAAGTATCTTCGAGACTTACAGAGTCACCTGTATGTATTGTTTCTGGAGAAGGTGTATCACTTGAGATGGAAAAAGTACTTAATCAAATGCCAAATGGTGAATCAGTGAAAGCTGAACGCATTTTAGAAGTCAATCCAAATCATGCACTATTTAAAAAACTTCACGAAACGTTTGTATCTGATGATCACACGATAGATTCAATTGCATCATTACTGTATTACCAGTCTTTAGTTGCTGAGGGTATTCCATTAGAAAATCCCAAAGCATACACAGATGCACTCACAACATTATTATCTAAATGAAAAGACTCAGTCTTTTTATTTGTATTTCGATTGAAAAATGTATCCATTAATTTATAAATCTTTTTATGAAATTATAGAATAAGACTACTGAATAAATCTAAGAATTTATTTTGATTTCCATTGACACTTAAAGATTTCAATTCATTATGGACCATACAGAAAAATACAAAATTAAAGCACGTTCATAACGTGCTTTAATCATATATTCTTGATGAAATTCTTGTTTCATATCTATTAAGGGGGTGCTTTCTACATGCATCACAACAAGAGCCTCTGTATTTAACCTCATTTTCCTCACTACATAAGATTTGTTTATTACATTCTGGATTGGCACAGTTAATGTATCTTTCACATGGTTCACCATTAAAATGATCTTTACCAACAATGACAGGGTTTACTCTATTCACTGGCACACTGATTCTAGAATCAAATACATAGCATGCGCCGTCCCAAAGTTCACCTTGTATAACTGGATCTTTACCATATGTGACAATACCACCTTTTAATTGATAGACGTCTTCGATACCTTCCCGCTTTAATAACCCAGACCATTTTTCACACCGCACACCGCCTGTACAATAAGTTAGTACGGTTTTGCCTTCGAATAATTGTTTATGTTTTCTAAACCATGAGGGGATATCTCTAAAGTTTTTAATATCAGGATTGATTGCATTTCTAAAATGTCCCAAATCATATTCATAATTATTTCTAGCATCGACAATGACAACATTTGGATCTTTTAATTTTTCATAGTAATCTTTTGGCTCAAGATACGTTCCTGTGAGTTCATGTGGATTAATATCATCTTCTAATCCCAAGTTAACAATTTCTTTTTTCACTTTAACAGAAATACGGTTGAATGCATGTGCATCTTCTAAATCAATTTTAAATGACATATTTTCAAATCCTTTGATGGATTTTAAGTCATGCATATACGTATTGGTTTGTTCAAGGGTACCTGATAAAGTGCCATTAATACCTTCGCTTGAAATGATGATTCGACCTAATACTCCTAATTTTTTACAGTATTTTAAATGTTTCTTTGCAAATGACTCAGGATCATTAATTGGTGTATAATGATAATATAGTAAAATTTGATATTGCATGCTATTTGTCATATATAGTAACCACACTTTCTTTTCTAAATCATTATAGCATATTTTATTTTAACAAAATTAGGTATAAACATGAAACAATTTTTAATAAGTAGCATCCTCATTTTAATCTCTATTTTTCTTGTATCTTGTCAACAAAACCTCACAGCAAAACATACCTTAGAAGAGGTATTGCCTGATATTGAATATTTCATTGAACAAGATGTGACACACGAAAGTACGCTTCCTTTATTTGAGGGAACAATGATTTCATATGAAATAAATAATCAAATGATAGATGATTTGAAAAATCTTGATCGACCCATCTATGACCAATATATGGACATTGAAGTCATTATTTACGCAAGCGATGAAACAAACAAAATCATTGATCAAATCTACGTGCTTAGTACATATTCTCCGAAACATAATTATGAAATTCATTTAAATGGTGTTGATTTTGAAAACATTCAAAAAGAATCTTTCTCTCCTACTGTTATTTCACTTTATCAAAATGACACTGAACTTTTTGAATCTTTGGGAAATATTCGTGGAAGAGGAAATTCGAACTGGTTTGCATATGATAAAAAATCATACCGGATATCATTTGATCATAATATCGAAATGATGGGATTAAAACCTCATCATGATTATTTACTTATTGGAATGGCTGCAGATAAATCACTGATGCGAGATGTAATAGCGCATCAGCTTTCTCAAATGTTATCCTTAGAGATCACACAAGATACCCGATATATATCTTTACATGTTAATGGTGATTATCACGGATTATATGCACTTATCGAAGATCGTACATATATCAAATCGACTGAGGATCCACTATCATTTGCATTAGAACTTGACCATCGAATTGATTGGGAACCTTCTAACGATGTATATATTCGCGTAGATGGTGCACCTTATGCGATAAAAAGAAGTGTAAACTTAGAAGCAGATACGCTCATGACGATTGAAACATATTTAGAAAATGTCTTAAATGATTTAAGAAATGGGATCATACATCCCGATATTGATTTAACTAACTGGGCAAAATATATGATGATTCAAGAAATATTTAAAAATGTTGATGCATGGGGATTATCTGTTTTTATGTACCGAGAAAATAATACTTTAAAATTTGGTCCTGTTTGGGATTTTGATTTTGCATTAGGAAATGCTGATTATGTCGGAGATGATTATTATAATCCAGAAGGGTTCTTTTTAGCTTTCGATTCAAGGATGTCATGGTTTTTTACAATTATCGAATTAGACGTATTTCAAGACATGTTTCGAAATGAAATGCTTTATTATTATAATGAAATTTTACCGATGTTTTTAACGTTGATAGAGGTTTTAGGTGTTTCTTTGATACCTTACGCAGAAGAAAACTTTGAAAGATGGAATAACTTTAATACATATTTATGGCCAAATCCGATGTTTATGGTTGAGTTTGAATCTTATGTTGACCACATCTTGTGGAATAAAACATTTATATATGAGCGATCGATATGGTATCGTGATGCCATGTTTAGACAACCTTTTATATAAAAAATAACACGTCATTGACGTGTTTTTTTGTTTTTGATGGTGGAGATGAGGGGAGTTGAACCCCTGTGCAAAATATGATGATATCATGCGTCTACGTACATAGTTTATTGAGAGATTTAAATGACATCCTAACAACAAACAAGAAAGATGCCATCGAGACATTCATTAATCTTATTGGAGCATGTCAACATCAATAAGATTGCTTACTTTATGAGCCGTGTAAGTGTCGTAAGCAAACAACTTAGTTGGCACGCTTGCTATTCTTAAGCCGCGTAAGAAAAATTTTGGTTTCCGGTTATTAGCCTCGGCTTTTTTACTTGAGCAACCAAGATACGCAACATGATAGATTCATACTCTGACGAATCCATAAACATCCCCAGCGTGAAGATTATACATGATTTTTAGAATTTTTACAATCACTATCGTGTTATAATATGATTGAGGATTGTCATGAAAAAAGCAATAATATTTGATTTAGACGGGACTTTATTAGATACGATTTATGACATACATCAGGCTGTGAATGTTGGACTCAAATCATTTGGATACCCAACAGTATCAGTAGATCATGTTCGCCAAAGTATTGGATCTGGTGCCATGAAAATGATCAAGCGATGTGCACCTAAAGCATCTGAAAACCATGTCAAATCGATTCACGATACTTATCAATCATATTATGATGCAAATCATAAAGACTTAACAGTTATCTATGACGGGATATTAAATTTAATACAGAGACTTAAATCATCCTATAAACTTGGCATTATTTCAAATAAATATCATCATTTAGTACAATCTTTATCAGAGTATTACTTTAATGATATATTTGACATTGTGTTGGGAATGACACCTGAGCGTCCCATTAAACCAGCGCCGGATATGCTTTTACATGTATGTAATTTCATGAATGTTTCTAAAGAAGAAATCATTTATATCGGTGACTCAGAGCCTGATATTATTGTCGCAAAAACCTTAAATGTGAATCATATTGCAGTAAGTTATGGCTACAGAACGAAAGAACAACTACTTCAGTTAAACCCGATGTACTTAGTCAACGATGTAAAGGCTTTGGAAAAAGTATTGCTGTCAATACTTTGACACAATTAATTGATATATTATTTTAAACGGAGGAATTATGGAAGCGTTAAGATTAGAAAGAGTATCAAAATATTATCAATCAGAAAATAATGTAAGTGTTGGTATGAAACATATCTCACTCTCGTTTCATATGGGTGAATTTGTTGCTGTTACTGGTGAATCAGGAAGTGGGAAATCAACGTTACTTAATGTACTTTCTGGATTAGACAAATACGAAGAGGGAGAAATGTTTATTTTCTCTGAAGAAACCTCGCATTATCAAATTAAAGATTTTGAGACGTATCGACGTGAAAATGTTGGTTTTGTGTTCCAAAATTATAATATTATTGATTCGTATACAGTCTTCCAAAATGTGATGTTAGCACTTGAATTGCAAGGATTTCCTTCAAAAGAAAGAAAAGCTCGTGCATTGAAACTCATTGATCAAGTAGGACTTACAAAACAAAAAAATCAAAAATCATCAAAATTATCTGGTGGTCAAAAGCAGCGTGCTGTGATTGCGAGAGCACTTGCAAAAGATACACCTATCATTGTATGTGATGAACCAACTGGGAACTTAGATCAAACCTCTGCAGAACAGATTATGTCTTTATTAAATGACGTTTCTAAAGATAAACTTGTAATTGTAGTGACACACGAATTTGATCTAGTTGCCCCTTATGCAACAAGACGAATCAAAATGTCTGATGGTGAGGTTGTTGAAGATATTCAATTAAAAGCACATGAAGAAGTTTCCATAACAAAACGTGATCAATCGAAAAAACTCAACATCTTCGATTTGTTGAAGTTTTCTATGAGAAACTTATTTGCACAGCCTAAAAGATTTTTCTTTATGCTATTTTTAATGCTGATTGCGATTAGTGTTTTTACAATTGTTTATTCAAATCAAATATATGGGCTTCGTACAACAGGTTTAGAACAATCTGAAACATATCCCTCTGTTCCAAATAGTCGTGTTTTAGTAGAGAGAAGAGATGGCAATCCACTCACACAAGAAGACATCAATCATATTCAATCGTATCGTGATGTTAACAAAGTATTTGCATATGGTGCATTATTTCATAATGATACAAGGTTTAACATTGTCACATTTTACAATAATGATGATGTGATGGACATGATGAATTATAGATTTAATGATAGTGCTCATGTGTTAACCTCAAACTCACTTTTAGAAGGAAGATTACCAATTGCAATGGATGAAATTGTTGTAAGTAATTATTGGTGGGGTATAGACATTGATCAAACAGTTTTACTTACAAGTGATCGTATTTGGGATTGGGATAAAAATTCATTAGAAGAAGCTGGTATCGGGTATTTTAAAATTGTTGGTATCGTTGATAACGACATGGAAACAATTTATTTTTCAGATGACTATCTCTCTCAGATTTATCCTACCGAACCCACACTTGACCAAAGTTTAAAAATGCAAGTAAAACAATCGCTTGAAAACTCTTTAAGAATATCTATTAATAACAATGATGTATTTGTTTATGATGCATTCAAAGAGTATGACGGCTATGATGTTTATTTAAATGATGAAGAATTATTTGAAACACCATTATCGATTGAAGTTGAGATTCAAGCAGAATCGCTTTCACAAACCCTGACAATGAATAAAACATTGGTTTTTGCAAATGGGATATTAGAAAACGAGTTTAATTATGGATACATATCCACATCGGTATATGATGAGATTGTTAATACATTATTGTTAGAAGTTGAAGATGAATATGTATCATTGCCTTCTGCGATTGCAAGTGTTTCTGTTGAGAATCAACTTGCTGGAACTAGACTTATAGAGTCATTGGATACAGAAGTATATAAAGTGTATTATCCAGCAAATATTCCAGGATTTTTACAAGAATTCTTAGTGTTTATATTAGCCATTGTTGCTGTGATTATTTTACTTATTCTTGGACTTTTTCTATACGCTGTCATTCATGCGGTAACTAAAAACATGATGAATGCTAGAAAAAAAGATTTTTCAATTTTTAGATCCGTCGGTGCGCATGAATCTACACTATCGATACTCGTGATTATTGAGCAAATTTTACTTTCAATGATTGGGCTTATATTATCAGTGTTGATACTAAATGCAATCGTGTCATTCGTTCCTAATCATGGTTTAACCATTGAATATATGCGTATTTCAGATTACATTATCTTAGTATTTGCGATTACACTATTAGGATTATGGTTAGGATTACGATTTAATAAAAAAGTATTCCATCAAACCGTCATTCAAAGTTTGACTTCAGGAGGTGAGTAATATGTCTCAAATGATACCTCTAATTAAAATCTCAGGATTAAATAAATATTTCAATAAAAACAAATCGAATCAGATCCATGTGATCAACCAAATGACCTTAGATTTACCAAATAAAGGTTTGGTAATGCTTTTAGGACCTTCAGGATCTGGGAAGACTACCTTATTAAATGTGCTAGGTGGACTTGATAAATTTGATAAAGGACATGTTTTTATGTTTAATAAAAACATTTCTAGATATCAATCCAAAGTATGGGATCGTTTAAGAAATCACCATATTGGCTATATTTTTCAAAACTATCATTTATTACCTGATTTATCTGTTTATGATAATGTTGCTTATGTATTAAAACTGATGGGTATCACGGATGAAGCATTAATAGAGTCACGTGTACACTATGTTTTAAAAGCTGTGAAGATGTATGCGTTTAGAAAGAAAAATGCACTTCAATTGTCAGGTGGACAACAGCAACGTGTTGCCATTGCAAGAGCGATTGTAAAAAATCCAGACATGATTATTGCAGATGAACCTACTGGGAACTTAGATTCTCAAAACACGATTGAAGTCATGAATATGATTCAATCGATTGCTAAAGATAAACTTGTCATTATGGTTACTCACGAAAAAGAAATTGCTAATTTTTATGGAGACAGGATTATTAAAATTTCTGATGGGAAAATCTCTTCTGATGATGATAATCATGAACGTGGAGACTATCAAATGAAATACGATGAGACCATATATTTAGGCGATTTAAACAAAGAAACACTTGAAACATCTCATCAACAAAGCATAGATATTTATTCTGAGCAAGAAGACAAAAAGATGCATGCAATGTTTATTGTTAAAAATGATACGATTTATATTAAAGTAGATAGTGCGTTAAAAAAAGTCAAATTGTTAGATGATTTTTCAACCATTCAAATTAAACAAGGTAAGAAAGCAATACATCAAAAACAAATGTTGTCTGAATCTTCATTCAATAATGAAGAACTGAGCTTGGAAGGTGTTCCAAGGAAGCAGCATTTTGTTTTCTCTATAAAAAAAGCCATTTTCATGGCGTTAGAAAAAGTCATAGGAACATCTAGAAAAGGGAAAATTATGTTGGCGAGTTTTATTCTTGCTGGAGCTGTGATTGCTTTTGCAGCAACAAGACTTGCAAGTGTGTTTTTCATATCACCTGAACAGTTCATGATGTTACCTTCAGGATATGCCCAAGTGTCACTTAATAATCCGGAAGATGTCAATACAATACAACCAACACTCGAACAACTGAAACAAATAGAAAATATCACGTATATCAATACATATAATAGAAGTTCTATTCAAATCAATTTTTTAAGACCCAATGGGCTCATTTATAATACAGCTATTTCAGGGTTATTAGATTTATATCGATTACATGATTTAGACATTGTTTATGGTGCAATGCCAGAAACAAACAATGAAATATTAATCACAAGCAGAATTGCAGATAATTTAGTGAATGGTTCTTCCGGAAGAGATATCGGTATTTGGTCTTATGAACATCTACTCAATGAATCACTTATATATCAAGGCGAGATCCTTACCATTTCAGGGATTGTGGATGCTCAATATAGTGTTATTTTTACAAATGATGCGCTTGCCGATTTCTTGAGCTATCCTCAAACGCAACACATGTCGGTAGAATGGTTTGATGCTGACACACTTTTATACGGTGCTTTACCAACAGAAGAGGCACTATTAGTTCCAGCTTCACTCTGGGTATTGAATAGTAATATGGATTTCCCATTAGAAATAGAGGGTGTGACCATTAGTGGTGTATATGATGATACAGATAGAAATCCATATGTTTATGTCACGACGAATTACTTAGAACAACTCAGATTTGAAAATAACTCAAGGTATTACATTTATCATACAGATTTAGATGCTGTAGAATCTGAGCTTGTTGATTTTGATTTAATCATTGAAGATTCACTAGAAAATGCAAGAAGAATTATTGAAAGTCAGCAACAAGAGGCACTGATTTCAACACTTACAACGTCACTTGTTGTGGTTGGATTTGCTGGATTAGGATTTTATTTTGTCATTCGTTCAAGTTTAGTGAAACGACAATATGAGATCGCAATTATGCGAGCGATTGGTGTGTACAAAAAAGACATTATGCGAGCTTTTGTCATAGAAATCGTGTTACTTACAACCATCACCACACTTATTGGATATGGTATTGGAACCTATGGTTTTTCATTGCTTTCTGATAGTTTCTTGGGAGACTTTAATGTTTTTAATGTGACATTTACATCTGTCATTGGTGGCATCATTGTACTTTATGTTTTGAATTTAATCGCAGGTTTATTACCTGTTTGGTTATTACTTAGTAAAACGCCAGCAGAAATTCTATCTAAATATGACATATAAAAAAATAGCCTTTAAATAGGCTATTTTTTAAATTATTTTTGCAACATCATCAAATGGTAATCGTACCGAAGGATAACCCTCTTCAGCAGCTTTGCCAATGGAAATAATCATGACAGGTGAGTATCGATTTTTATCTAAATCTACAATTTCATGAATCATCTCATGATTAAAGCCTCCAATTGGACATGTATCATACCCATGTTCACGTGCAACATACATTAAATTCATTGCAGCCAAACCACAGTCAATCATACCACTTACATGTAATTTGTTTAAATCAACTTTTTGAACCATGTTTCTTATATTTGCTAGTTGTTTTTCTCTCACTTCTTCAGGCATTAGTCCTTTTTCAACAGCAGTATTGTATATTTTTTCAGCGAGTTCAAATTTATGCAAGTCATTGAAAATAACAATCATTGCTGCACTTGTTTCTAATTGTCTTAAATTACCATAAAGTCCAGGACGTAACTTTTCTTTTGCCTCATCAGATGAGATAATAACATATCGCCAAGGTTGCATATTCATTGAAGAGGGAGCCAAGTTTGCCTCCAAGATGATTTGTTTTAATTCATCATCATTAATTTTGACATTTTTATCGTATAATCTTATAGATCTTCTTTCAAGTAATTTCATAATTTACTCCTTGCAGGTGTATTATATCACGAGATAAAGAAGGTCATAAAATGTGTATCAGTGTGTGATATAATACAAGCGAGGTAACAAATGACAACATTTTTTTTAATAAGACATGCAGAACCACGCTATGATGAGATAACTGAACGTGGTATTTATGGTATAGCATATAATTTTGGAAAACTTACTGATAACGGGATTTTGCAAGCTCACGAAAGAGGGAAAGATCCTTTACTTAAAGGTGCAAAAATCATTGTTGCATCCCCTTTTACACGTGCACTTCAAACGGCTGCCATTATGGCATCTCATTTAGGTTTAGAAGTCGTCGTTGAGCACGATTTACATGAGTGGATGCCTGATATCAATCCCAATAAAGAGGTCGATGGCGAAGGTGCATTTGAAACATATATGAAATCTAAAGGTAAAAAAGATTCAAAAAATGCATTTCAGTATGAGACATTTGATGCAATTAAAAAAAGAATGGAACTTGTCTTGCTTAAATATACTGAATACGATCAAGTGATTGTTGTGTCACATGGTATCGCGATTTCAACACTTACGCATTTTGATGATGTCATTGAACATTGTGGTGTTAGAAAAATTACTTTGTAATGGGCTTTAAACAACTCCACCATTGGTATAAAAAAAATAAGCGAATATTGCCATTTAGGGAAACACAAGATCCTTATGCAATATGGGCTGCTGAAATTATGCTTCAACAAACGCAAGTGGTGACAATGTTACCATATTATGAGGCATTTTTAGCACGTTTTAAAGATATTCAATCCCTTGCTTCTGTAACGTTCGATGATGTCTTACCATACGTGAGAGGTTTAGGTTATTACAGACGATTTAGATTGATGCACCAAGCCGCAATTTTTATCCAAGAACATTATAAAGGACAATTTCCAACAGATTATAAAGATGTTAGAGCGCTTCCTGGTATTGGAGATTATACTGCTGGTGCAATTATGTCAACAGCATTTAAAAAACCATATAGTGCATTAGATGGTAACGTCATGCGGGTTTTAACACGTGTTTTCATGATCGATGATGACATAAAAAAACCAAAAACAATCAAAGCGCTCAATCAACTAAATCAATCACTTATCAATGTGGAGGAACCAGATATTTATACACATGCAATGATGGAATTAGGTGCAACCGTTTGTAAACCAACGCAGCCTAATTGTCAAGCATGTCCACTCAATGACATATGTCAAAGTTATGCGCATCAAGTGCAACATCTCTACCCATTTAAATCAAAATCTCAAGCAAAAAAACAAAAACAACTTATGACGTGTATCATTACAGATGAACATAATCGTTTTCTCATTAAAAAAGAGACACAATCCCTTTTTGAAGGAATGTATCTCTTTTTACAAGTAGAATCTGAAAGCATCCATTATACAATGGAATGGTTAGAATCAATGGGTATTGTTGTGGACTACATGCATCCTTTTAAAAAGTTGAAGCACGTATTCACACATCAAGTATGGTATATGGATGTACATCATTTTAAATTAAAGACATTACAATCAAAAGATGTTGACCTAGTGGCATTTAATGATGACAAATTTAGCATGATGCCAACAGCACACTTAAAAATTTATAAGTTCTTGAAATAAAGTTTTTTCTTTAAGTAGTTGGTAAAATGGATACCCGAGAACTACTAAAACAACAGTTTGACCAAGGAAAATCCATCCAAAAGTTATTACAAACGCACTGAATGTCGTGATTTCACTTAAATAAACAAGCATGAGTCCAATGATGATTCCGTTTACGATGCCTGGCATCAACAATGCAAGAATAAGTTTTTTCTTTAAGAGAATCATGAATAACAAAGTAATGATGGTTGCGATGGTACCGACAACAGCATCTACAAATCCATAAGGTGAGAATAGAAGATTACCTACGAAGGTACCAATCGTAATTCCATAAAAAGATTTAGAATTAAACAAAATGAGTACTAATAGTAGTTCTGCAATTCTAAATTGTATAAGCTCAAAGCTCAAAAATTGAAAGACATACAATAATACAACATAAATTGCTGCAATCATTGCATTTTTAAGATAAAATATTAAAGACATAAAACTCCCCTGTTTTTTTATTTGGCTGGTAACTAGGATACAGCCTACATCATTATATCACAAAGGAACATTATGGCCATTACATATGAACTCATACACACTTGTAAACAAACAGGTGCAAGATACGGTAAACTCCATACACCCAGCGGTACTTTTGAAACCCCTATTTTTATGCCAGTTGGTACCCAAGCAACAGTGAAATCATTAACACCAGAAGAGATTGAACAAGTTTCTGATGGACTTATTTTGGCGAATACGTATCATTTATGGAATCAGCCTGGTATGGATGTTGTAAAAGCACATGGTAACGTTAAAAACATGATGCAGTGGCATCATGCTTTACTGACGGATAGTGGTGGTTATCAAGTGTTTAGTTTATCGAATATGAGAAAAATCACTGAAGAAGGCGTGCATTTTAAACATCATAAAAATGGTAGCCCAATCTTTATGTCACCAGAAATATCCATTGACATTCAACAAACCATTGGTGCAGATATCATTATGAGTTTTGATGAATGTCCCCCACCACATGAATCAAGAAGTTATTTAAAAGATTCACTTGAAAGAACACTTAGATGGGCCAAAAGAGGGAAAGACTATTTATCTACAGATCAAGCGTTATTTGGCATCGTCCAAGGTGGATTGGAAGAAGATTTAAGGTTATATTCTGCAGAGAAAACGATGGAAATTGGGTTTGATGGATATTCTATTGGTGGTTTATCAGTAGGTGAATCAAAAGAAGATATGTATCGTATTACGGCTATATTAAGTAATGTACTCCCTATAAACAAACCAAGATATTTGATGGGTGTTGGTGCGCCAGAAGATCTCATTACAAATGTGATGAATGGAATTGATATGTTTGATTGTGTACTACCGACAAGACTCGCACGACACGGTACAGCATTAACAACTGAAGGAAAAGTCATATTGAAATCTAAGCGATATGAATTCGATTTAACACCATTAGATCCTAATTTAAAGACGTTGGCATCACCGTATACAAAATCATATTTAAGACATTTATATAAAGCGGAAGAACTCTTAGTGTCTAGACTTGTAAGTATTCAGAATTTGGCTTATTTAAGACATTTAATGAAAGAAATAAGAGAAGCGATCAAAGAAGATCGATTGTATGACTATTATTTGGACATGCAATCAAAGACAAATTATTTTAAATGAGTTTAAAACTCAACTTTTTCATGATACAATAATGGTAAGTATGAAATGGGGTATAAGGCATGGTATTTGGCGAACACGACGAATTTAATCAAAAACCGATTATTAAAGTTATTGGTGTCGGTGGTGGTGGTGGAAATGCTGTCAATAGAATGATTGAAAATGATGTTTCTGGTGTCATTTTTGTTGCTGTTAATACGGATGCTCAAGTACTTAAACATTCTAAGGCTGAAACACGTATTCAAATTGGAAAAAATTTATTAAGAGGATTAGGTGCAGGTGCAAAACCAGAAGTTGGAAAACGTGCAGCACTTGAATCTAGTAAAGAAATTGAAGAGATGCTTAAAGGATCTGATATGGTCTTCATCACATGTGGCATGGGCGGTGGGACTGGAACTGGTGCAGCACCTATCATTGCGAAAAAGGCAAAAGAACTTGGCGCATTAACGATTGGTATTGTTACTAAACCTTTTTCTTTTGAAGGTCCTGTTCGCATGCGTGAGGCAATTAAGGGAATCGAAGAAATGAAACCTTATGTTGACACATTGATCGTCATTCCAAACGAAAAACTTCTTGAAGTATCAGGACCTTCAACGCAATTGTTAGAAGCTTTTAGAGAATCTGATAATGTGTTACGTCAAGGTGTCCAAGGTGTGGCAGAAATTATTACTGTTCCTGGACTTATTAATGTTGATTTTGCAGATGTAAGAACAGTCATGGAAAATAAAGGGATGGCACTCATGGGTGTTGGGATTGCATCAGGAGAAAACAGAGCCGTAGAGGCAGCGCGCAAAGCCATCCATTCTAAGTTATTAGAAATTTCGATAAATGGCGCAACGGATGCCATCGTAAATATTACGAGTGGTACAAATATTACATTATTTGAAACGGAGCAAGCCATCTCTGAAATAAGAAACGCAACCGACAAAGATTTAAATATTATTTACGGGTCTGCTGTGAGTTTAGAAATGAATGATGAAATGGTTGTCACTGTGATTGCGACTGGATATGAACTAAAAGGAACAAAAACAGGGTTAGACATCTTTGATGAAATACTAAATAATCAATCAGATGATCAACTTGAAATGACCAATGAAGGGTTAAAATCAGTAGATACCCAAGAAGAAAAAAAAGATGGTCCTAAAATTCCATCTTGGTTAAAGAAAAAAGGATCACTATAAAAAGGCGAAACGCCTTTTTTTAAAGGAGATAATCATGTTACAAGCAGGTATCATTGGATTGCCTAATGTAGGAAAATCAACATTATTTAATGCGTTAACAAAAGCGGGTGCACTTGCTGCAAATTATCCGTTTGCAACCATTGAACCTAATGTTGGTATTGTGTCAGTACCCGATCAAAGATTACAACAACTTGCAGAACTATACCAACCAAAAAAAATTATTCCAACAGCGTATCAATTTACAGATATTGCTGGGCTTGTGAAAGGTGCTTCCAAAGGCGAGGGACTTGGGAATCAATTTTTATCACATATACGTGAAGTAGATGCGGTATGTCATGTCGTACGATGTTTTGATCTAAAGGATGTGACGCATGTCGATGGATCTGTTGATCCTGTTCGTGATTTTGAAACAATTGATGTTGAATTACGACTTGCAGATTTAGAAAGTATCGATAAACGTATTGATAAATTAGGTAAAAAAAAGAAACAGTCACCCAAAGAAGGTCTTCATGAAGAAGCGATTCTTTTAAAAATTAAAGATATTTTAAGTTCGAATACACGTTTAAACTATGATCTATTTGAAGAAGATGATTATCCTTTTCTTAAACAATTACAGCTATTGAGTTTTAAGAAAATGCTTGTAATTGCAAATGTTGGTGAAGATGATCTACTTGATCTTGACAATCAAAAACACTTAAATCAATTGAAAACATATTTAAACCCTTTCAATATTGAAGTGGTACCAGTATCTGCACAGTTAGAAGCAGAACTTGCAGTTTTAGAAGATGATGAGAAAAACGAATTACTGGCTTCTTATGGATTACTTCAAAGTGGATTAGAGACTGTTATTGAAAAAAGTTATCAACTTTTAGGATTACAAACTTTTTTTACTGCAGGTGAACCAGAAGTGCGTGCATGGACATTTAAAAAAGGCATGAAAGCACCCCAATGTGCAGGAATTATACACACTGATTTTGAAAAAGGATTCATACGATGTGAAACATTATCTTTTGAAGATTTTTTAAGATATCAAAGCATATCAAAAGCAAAAGAAGCTGGGAAATATCGTTTAGAAGGGAAAATGTATGAAATGAATGATGGTGATATTGTTCATTTTAGATTTAATGTATGAAAACATTAAAAGATGTTACAATTGTCTGTGCTTCAAAATACTTTGATGCAGAACAAATGATTAAGCTTGTCCAAATGGGATACAAAGACATGGGTGAAAATCGTGTGGATGTATTTTTAGATAAATATAACCAACTACAAGAATATCCGATTAAATGGCATTTTATCGGACATCTTCAACGTAATAAAGCGAAGCACATCATGAATAAAATCGATGTATTACATTCATTAGATTCTTTAAAACTTGCAAAAACCATTCAAGCACTTCGGGAGAAGCCACTTGAAGTTTTCATTCAAATAAATGCAACTGAAGAATCACAAAAATATGGTGTTGATTTAAAATACCTAAGTTCTTTTTTTGAAGAACT
>CAXRJA010000076.1:0-2611 GCA_964230965.1 Acholeplasmataceae bacterium
ATCCAATGCATGTTTAAATCTTTAACCAAAATAAAGCTGATGCTTACAATTGGTTATTTGATTATTGTGAGTTTGCTTGTGATACCAAGTCGATTTAAAGTTTTTTTGCCGGGAGACACAACTTTGATGTCTGATCAAGTTTATATTGAAGATCATACAATCTCTCATATATCAAGCATCTATGTCATCTCATATGAACCGATCACGCTATTTCAATTATTTATGTTACATGTAACGCAACAAGGCAGTGTTTTTTTGCCGAGTCAGAGTACTGAAATCATGACACTTACTGAGAAGTACAAGGCAGCTCAAGTACAAAAACTATCATCTTATATAATTAGTACAATTGTTGCATATGAAAAAGCACAAAAAGACATTACGTATGTATTTGATGGATTCGGGGTTACCTCTCTGATTAATGAAAAAAGAACCATTCAAATTGGTGATGTGATCACTTCAATTAATGGTATAAAATTAACTCAAGAAACTGATTTTACACAATTTGCCAATGTAGAGACACTTACGATACAACTTATGAGAAACAATGAAGCTTTAGTCGTTACACATGAACGACAGCCATCAGATTTACCGTTAGCATTGTATCCAATGTTTACGTTGATAGAAGTGACCCCAAATATCACATTTCCAGGACTTTCATCAACGATTGGAGGACCTTCCGGTGGTGTCATGATGACTTTAGCGATCTATTTAGCAATTACAGATCTAATGTATGATGCACGTATTGTTGGAACTGGAACGATTCAATTGGATGGAAGCATTGGTAATATTGGGGGTCTTGTTGAAAAATATCAGACAGTCAAAGATGATATGGAGATTATGTTTGTACCTGAAAAACAAATACATTTGCTTCTTGAATATAATGATGAAAGGATTGTGGGTGTATCATCGATAGATGATGTGATACACTATTTGGACACACATGATGAATTCATGGATTAAAAAAATAATAGATCCTTTTAACAGGTATATGAAAATTCAAAAAGCATTTACACATCTATTACCAACAAAGTATGTCATTGGCTCAATGATGATGAGTCTCATTTATGCGCTTATCGTATTATTGATTCCAATACTTATTGGGGTTAATTTAGTAATATTTATTCAATTAAGAACCATATTAGTCTTGTATTTTGTCGCTCTTGGTGTGTTATTTATTGAAATATATGAGAATATGTTTATCAAATTTGCAGTCAAATATGAACCATCATTATCCAAATTAAATTTGAAACTGATGATTGGTGTTGAAAAAAGATTGTTACAGTTTGTATTTATCTTAATATATAGTTTAATTATCCTACAGTTAGGAGTACTGAATGTATAAAAAAGGTATCTTTTACATCACATTCTTTATTATTTTAGATCAAGCCACGAAATATTTTTTCAAATGGCTTTATCAAGGTCAAGATATGACTTTTATTCCCAATTTACTTGAATTTGGTTATGCAGAAAATAGAGGGATGTCTTTTGGTTTACTTGAAAATCAAACGGGATTATTTTTGATCATCACAGTCATAGCTTTAGGGATATTTGTGTATTTATTTAAAGACATCTCTTTTATGAACAAAAAAACATATACATTTGCGATCGTACTGTTTATTGCAGGGACACTTGGTAATGCGATAGATCGTTTCTTTTTAGGCTATGTTATTGATTTCATGCATTTCCCATTTTTAGATACACCACTAAGTCTGATTGGGCTCCCTAATTTTTATAATAATTTTGCTGATATGTATTTATCCATTGGTATCGTATTGTTTACCTTTGATATTTTTTTCTTAGAAAAGAAGCGTAAAACAAATGAAAAATATTAAACTAAATTCTGAGTACATCGGACAACGATTAGATCATATCATGTATGATTTTTTTGGCAAATATACAAAATCATATATTCAAAAAATGATCAAGCAAGGCGATATACTCGTGAATGATTCACAAGTGAAAAATGGGTATATCTTAAAAGAAGAAGATCAAATATCATATAAAATAGAACCCCCTAAGATATTAGATGTTGCGCCTAAAAATATACCACTTGATATTGTTTACGAAGATGATCATTTAGCTGTCATCAACAAACAAAAAGGACTCATTGTACATCCTGCATCGACAACATCTGCTCCAACGTTAGTCTCTGCATTAATGTTTCACTTGTCCTCTTTATCAAGCATCAATGGAACGATTCGACCAGGTATTGTTCACAGAATAGATAAAGATACCTCGGGATTACTCATTGTTGCTAAATCGAATGAAGCCCATATAAAATTATCTGAAATGCTTAAAAATCATCTGATTTCTCGCAGGTATTTAGCACTTGTGCATGGCCATATTCACCATGACCATTTCTCTATTGATTTACCTATTGCGCGACATCCTAATAAGCGTAAACAAATGGCAATTGTTAAAGAAGGTCGTAGAGCGGTTACACATGTTTCTGTTAAAAAAAGATTGCATCAACATACACTTGTAATTTGCCAATTAGAAACAGGACGTACACACCAAATTCGTGTGCATCTTTCACATTTGAATTTCCCTATAGTTGGCGATCCAATCTACGGCATAAAAAAAGAAGCTTTTGGTCAGCTTCTTCATGCAT
>CAXRJA010000077.1:0-6772 GCA_964230965.1 Acholeplasmataceae bacterium
GAAATCTTTTTGTGTCTGTGCAATGATTTGATCCATACCATCTTCATTAGATGTTGTTTTGGAATATGATGTGATGCCATATCCATCAAAAATATCATTGATTTTACCAAGTGCAATGACATCATTACCATTGTCTTCTAAGAAGTTTAATACCGTTTTATCAAACGGTTTTAATGCATAATCATGTCGATTTGGTGTTCTTGTGAAATCATCTTTGTTGTTACCTATAAAAGGTCTTGTGATGATGCGTCCAACTTTCCATTTTGGTTCCATCATGATCTCTCTAGCAATTTGGGAAATTTCATATTGTCTTTCAATTGGAATAATATCTTCATGCATCGCAATTTGCAAGACGCTATCAGCACTCGTATAAACAATGAGATCACCTGTTTTCATATGGTGCTCACCGTATTCTTTTATAATCTCTGTGCCTGATGCGGATTTATTTCCAACAATTTTATGGCCAGTTTTTTCTTCTAGTAAATCAATCAAATCTTGTGGAAATCCTGTATCCGTAAATGTTTGGAATGGTTCTTTAATTTGAAGACCCATGAGTTCCCAATGTCCAGTCATTGTATCTTTTCCAGAGGATATTTCCCTCATTTTACCAACATGCGCTTTTGGTTTACTCACAGGTGGTAATCCCTTAACATCTGTAATATTGCCATAGCCAAGTTCAATTAAATTAGGTATATGAAGTGGGTATTTTTCAATAATATGACCAATGGTATGTGCACCTTTATCATGGAAAGCTTCAGCATCTTCTTGTTCACCGATACCAAGCGAATCTAATACAATTAAAAATATTCTTTTAAACATGGTTACTCCTTTGACCTTGGATGAATGGTATCATACATCTTTTTCAAGGTTTTTTGATTTAAATGGGTATAAATCTGTGTTGTCGAGATATTTTCATGTCCCAACAATAATTGTAGTGCTCGTAAATCCATCCCATTTTCTAATAAATGGGTTGCAAAGGCATGTCTTAATATATGTGGTGATATATCACGCACACCAATGACTTGTCCCCACTGCTTTAGTAATTTATAAAATCCAACTCTTGATAGTGGTTTTCCTAAATGATTTAAAAACACCATCTGAGACTGATATTTATTGAGTTGTGGTCTTGCATCCTTTAAATAGGTTGTAAGTGCTTGATATGCCATTTCAGAAATCGGTACTTCTCTTTCTTTATTACCTTTTCCAATGACATGGACATACATGTGATTTAAATGAATATCTTTCGTAGATAAACTTAATAATTCAGACACACGTAATCCAGATCCATAAATGAGTTCAATTAAAGCAACATTTCTTTTTGCAAGCACTGAATCCCCTTCAACATGTTCTAAAAGTTTTAAGACATCAGAAACACTTAATATCGAAGGTAGATGTTTTGGTTTTTTAGGTGTTTTTATATGCCTTGCAATGTCATTTTCAATCATGCGTTCTAGCAACAAAAACTTTATAAACATTTTTATTGACGATAATTTTCTCGCAACAGAACTTGTTTCAAATTGTTTTGAGACACTTTTCATATATGACTCAATATGTTTTTTCTCTAATCCTTCTACTTTAGATATTTGTTGATATTTTTTGACAAATTCATAAAAGCGCGTGCAATCTCTAATATATGCTTCAACCGTGTGATTAGATAAGCGCTTTTCCTGTTTCAAGTAGTATTCAAATTCTTTTATTTCATATGTCATATAAATACCATAAATACAAGATTTCCAAGTTGTAAACCACGTCTTGTTAATTTTAAATGATTATCTTCGATCATTAAAAGACCATCATCAATAAAACGTAGTAAGCTTGGATATAAATTGAATATATCATCTTTGTATTTAGATTTTACCATATTTAAATCGATTCCTTGAGTCATCCTTAATTTAAAAAGCAAATGATCATTTCTAAGTGTTTCTTCATCTTGTTCAATGACTTCCTTAAGAGGATTTATGACATATTTTGACATGGCTTTATGATTATACGTACGTTTATTATCAATAAACCCGTGTGCCCCTAAACCTACACCAATGTAGTCTTGAAGCGTCCAGTACAAAGTGTTATGTAAAGATGTTTTACCCTCTTTAGAAAAATTTGAAATTTCATAATGATTATACCCAGCATCTTTAAATCGATCGATGACAACATCATACATCGTGGCTTCCGTATCTTCATCCGTTTTTACGAATTTATTTCGTTTAAGTTGATGAGAAAAATATGTTTTTTCTTCAATAATCAATGAATATGCACTCACATGCGGAATATTTAAAGATATCAATGTATCAATATCATGATGTAATTCTTCGACTGTTTGATGCTCCAATGCATAAATAAGATCGACATTAAGATTCGAAATTCCAAGTGATTTTAAAGATACAATCGTATCAAACACCATTTGATTTGTATGTTTTCGATTCAGTCTTTCTAAATGTTTTTGATTGAATGTTTGTACGCCTAAAGACACACGATTAATACCGTATGATTTCATGATCATTCCTTTTTCATGATCATAAGATTCAGGATTGACTTCGATTGTGTACTCAATTGGGTGATACACAGATAATGCTTCAAGTAAAAATGTTAATTCTTCAGGATTGAGTGCAGAAGGTGTCCCACCACCAATATAAATGGTATCAACATGAGGATACTTCGCATAATAAAATTGAATTTCATTTCTTAACGCTTCTAAGTATTTCATGTTGTGATCATGTCCTTTAGAAACATGTTTCACAAAATCACAGTAATGGCAAATCGCATCACAAAAAGGAATGTGAACGTATAATCCTCGCATCAATCATCACTATTGGATAAAATCGCTAAAAATGCTTCTTGAGGAACATCCACACGACCAATCGATTTCATCTTCTTTTTACCTTCTTTTTGTTTTGCTAATAGTTTTTTCTTTCTTGAAATATCGCCACCATAACACTTCGCTAAGACATCTTTTCGCATTGCCTTAATCGTCGTGCGTGCAATGATTTTTGTCCCTAATGCAGCTTGAACTGGAATTTCAAACATTTGTCGTGGAATAAGATCTACCATTTTCTCACAAATGGTTTTACCTCTTTGATATGCAAAATCTCTATGAACAATAATGGATAATGCATCCACAACTTCACCATTGAGTAATATGTCCATCTTTTGAAGATTGGATGGTTGATATCCAGCAAGTTCATAATCAAAAGATGCATATCCTTTGGATGTTGATTTAAGTTTATCAAAAAAATCATACACAATTTCTGCAAGTGGTAATTGATATATAATGTATACACGGTTGGCATCAATATAGGTCATTGTTTGAAACTGTCCACGCTTCTTTTGTCACACATCCATCACGGCACCAACATATTCTTTAGGTGTCATAATTGTTGCCTTAATCATTGGCTCTTCCATATGATCGACATCTTGTGGTTTCGGCAATTTCGTTGGATTATCCACTTCGATCATAGTTCCATCTGTTAAAAACACGTGATAAATCACAGATGGAGCCGTTGCAATAAGTCCAATATCAAATTCACGTTGAATACGTTCGACAATGATTTCCATATGCAGTAAGCCTAAAAACCCAGTTCTAAATCCAAATCCAAGCGCTTGGGAAGCTTCCGCTTCATACATTAAAGAAGCATCATTAAGCTTAAGTTTATCGAGCGCATCTCTTAAATCGGTATATTCAGAGGCATCGAGTGGATACAATCCACAAAAAACAACGGAATTCAATGTACGATATCCGGGAAGTGCTTCTGTTGCTGGATGATTAAGATGTGTAATCGTATCACCTACACGTACATGGTGAATATCTTTAATAGAAGCGATCATATACCCAACATCACCAGGACCTAATACTTCTTTTTTGACAGGTTTAGGTGTATTCACACCCACTTCTAAGACTTCATATGTCGCTTTCGATGCCATCATTTGTATTTGATCACCTTTTTTAATGGAACCATTATTAACTCTTATAGAAGGAATTACTCCTTTATATGGATCAAAAAAAGAATCAAAAACAAGCGCTGTTAAAGGCTCTTCAAACTGACCTTTAGGTGGTCTAATATCGGACACAATACGTTCAAGTAATTGATTAATGCCAATACCATCTTTTGCTGAGACAAGAAGAGCGTCCTGTGCTGGAATTCCAATCACTTCTTCTATTTCTTTTTTGACTCGTTCTGGATCAGCACTCGGCAAATCTATTTTATTAATCACTGGAATAATATCTAAGTCATGATCGAGTGCTAAATATACGTTTGCGAGTGTTTGTGCTTCAATGCCTTGAGCAGCATCTACCACTAAAATAGCGCCTTCACAAGCAGCGAGTGATCTTGAAACTTCATAAGTGAAATCAACATGACCTGGTGTATCAATTAAATGAAACACATAGTCTTGTCCATCTTTTGCTTTGTATAATAATTCCACTGCATTAAGTTTAATGGTAATACCGCGTTCACGTTCTAAATCCATGGAATCCAGTAATTGAGATTTCATTTCTCTTTCCGGTACAGTATCGGTCATTTGTAGTAATCGATCGGCAAGTGTAGATTTACCGTGGTCGATATGTGCTATGATTGAAAAATTTCTTATATGTGTCGTTTTATGTTTCATATTTTCACCACATATATTTTATCATGAAAATATTGAATTCATCTTAATATCGCCATTATTCTTACCATTCACAAAAACAAAATTTTAAATTATCATAAACATCATTGTTTCCTTAATAAAATTCATGCACAATATAATGTAAGAACGCAATCCATTAGGAGGCGTTGAATAAGAAAAAAAGTGATGCATTAATGATGCATCACTTTTTTTATTTCGACTTCTAATATTTTTTTCTTTGTTGTTTTTCTTACTTTAAAAGAAAATCTTTCATATTCAAAACTTTCATTAACGAATGGAATTTTACCCATTTGATCAAGCATAAATCCATTCATCGTCTGTGCATCATCATATTCAAATCCAAGGAGTTTTAGAACATCTTCAAGTTCTGCGGAACCTTTGACAATATAATGATCTTGATCTATTTTTGTAATATCTTTTTCTACTGCATCATGTTCATCAAAAATATCACCTACGAGTTCTTCTACAATATCTTCTAGTGATGCTAAACCTTGTGTCCCACCATGCTCATCTTTAACGATTGCTAAATGTTCTTTTTTTGTTTTAAGCATATGAAGTAAATCGACGATTTTCATGTATTCAGTCACAAAGATTGGATCTTTCATCATTTGTTTGACAGTCTTTTTACCTGTAACAACATGATAAATGAAATCTTTATAATGTAAAATCCCAATGATGTGATCTAAGTCTTTATCATAGACTGGTAATCTAGAATGTCCTGTCGATTCAAAGATGTCAGAAATATCTTCTATATCATCTGTAATATCTACGGCTTGAATATCAACACGTGGTGTTAATATTTCTGTGACTTTTAATGCATCAAAATCAATGACACGTTGAATCAATTCTTTTTCATTGGCATTGATACCACCTTGTTTTTCTACTTCAGCAACATATGTTAGAAGCTCATCTTCAGTCACGGTTTGTTTTTTAAATTTGAAAAGTCGATTCATCCCTTGCTGGATGAGTCCAAAAATAAATGTAATTGGTAAAATGATATAACTTACTATTTTTATAAAAGGTGTAATGAACATCGCAAAACTTTCTGGTAATTGCTTTGCGATACTTTTAGGCGTGATTTCACCAAAAATAAGCACCACAGTTGTAAGTACAACTGTAGCAATGGTAACACCTAAATCCTGTCCTAGTAAATCCACAAAAATAAGCGTGGCTAAAGACGCAGAGAGAATATTGACAATATTATTCCCTACAAGAATAACAACAAGAAGTTTTTCAAATTTTTCATACATTGCGAGCGTTTTTGATGCACGTTTATTTCCTTGTTCAATCAGAAATTTTAACTTGATTGGGTTCAAGGATGAAAAAGCTGTCTCAGTTGCAGAAAATAATCCTGAAAGTATGATTAAGATAATCAATGCAATTAAAGATGAATTATACATCTGAATCCAACTCTTCTAAAATGGTCACTTCTATTTTTTTAAACACTTGGTCCTCTATGATTAAGGATTTGAATTGTATATTATTAAATACAAATTCAACAACTTCTTGATCTTCAGGTAAATGTCCCAATTGATCTAACATAAATCCTGATAATGTGTCATATGCTTCAACATCGATGCTTGCATCAAGCAAATCTTCAACATCATATATATTGACATCTCCTAATATGTGATAGACGCGATCACTAATTTTATGAATCTCAATATCATCATCATCAAATTCATCAGAAACAGTACCGATGATTTCTTCAATAATATCTTCAAATGTCACAAGTCCTGATGTGCCACCATATTCATCTAAGACAATTGCGATATGATTTTTAGACTGTTGCATTTCTTTCAATAAATCGCTAATTTTTTGAGATTCAGGTATAAAGTAAGGTTTTCGCATTAATGATTTCAAACGAATGGTTTTTCTTTTACCGGTTAAATAAGGAATAAAATCCTTTAAATGTACAGTTCCAATAATTGTATCTAGATTTTCCTGATACACTGGATATCGCGTAAAACGTTGATTGCCAATAATTTTGATAATATCTTCTGGTGACATAGATACTTCTAAACCTTCGATATCCACACGATGCGTCATCACTTCATATACTTCAGTGTCATCAAAATCAAACACATTATGAATCATTTCAGATTCTTCTTCATCAAGAACACCACTTTGTGAACTTTCAGTTACAATG
>CAXRJA010000078.1:0-3001 GCA_964230965.1 Acholeplasmataceae bacterium
TTGAAAGCATTAGGAGTTAAGAAAACCATAATGCTAACAGGAGATAAAAAATCTGTTGCAACTAGTGTTGGCAAAGCATTAGGATTAGATGAGATTCACGCTGAATTACTTCCTGAAGATAAATTAAATAAAGTCGAAGAATTTTTAAACCATAAGTCAAAACGAGGTAAACTCTTCTTTGTTGGAGATGGTATAAATGATACACCAGTACTTGCAAGAGCTGATATCGGGATTGCAATGGGTGGACTTGGTGCGGATGCTGCAATTGATGTAGCAGATATTGTTATTATGACAGATGAGCCATCAAAAATTGTAACTGCGGTAAAAATTGCTAGACGAACAAGAAAAATTGTATGGCAGAACATTATATTAGCATTAGGTATTAAAGCTTTCTTCTTAGTTCTTGGTGCATTCGGAATAGCAACAATGTGGGAAGCCGTTATTGCTGATGTAGGAGTCTCATTGATAGCAATCCTAAATGCAATGAGGGTGCTAAAAAAATAGGTAGGGTGTCAATTTGTAAAAGGATAGATAGCATCACACATATTGAAAAGCATAGGTTTGATACAATTGTATCAGGCCTTTTTTTCGCTATATAGGGCCATTTCTCTATTTGCCCAAATTAATAAAGCCTAAAAAGTCACTTTATTTTAGTCGATTTTTGCATTTTTATAGAATTTCTACACGATTATAAATGGTTAAATAAGAGTACGCAATTCTGTGCAATTAAGATTCCTCAGTTTGATTCAGTTCAAGTTTATCTTTTTAAATTAATTATATCATTTGTTTTGAAACATTTTTCTTGACAAATAAAGTTAATAGGCGCATAATATAGATACCCCCCCATAGAGGGAGGGATAATAGGAGACTGCTCGATGAAAAAAACCATATTAGAAGTAAATGATTTGAAGAAAACGTATTTGATGAAAGGTGGCAGAAAGATTGATGTTATTCTTTGGTAGTAGAAGATTTGTAAGCATGAGTAAAAATAAATAAAGGAGGTTGGTAAGATGCAAAAACATCAGAATGCATTAAAAACGATTAAAGTGGCGAGCGGACAAATTCAAAGTGTGGCTAAAATGATTGAAGAAGATAGATACTGTATGGATATTTCTATGCAGATTCAAGCCACTATTTCTCTTTTAAAGAAGGCACAAGCAACAATTATAGGAGATCACTTAAATACGTGTGTTGTTGAATCAATTGAGCAAAATGATGCTAACCTCAAAGTCGAAGAAATCAATGCGTTAATCAAATCAATTTTAAAATAAGAACAATCCTACACATTGTACTAAATAAATAATAAAAGTATAATTTTTAATTTTGACTGATTTATACAAAAAAAATTGATTTTAAAAAGCGTGTCAAGATCCTAGAAGGAGGGGAAAAATATGGATACAAAAAAAGAAAAGGTGACAAAAAAGAAAGTCGAAGGTAATCAACTTGAACATCATGGTGAGAACCATCACCATGTATCGAATGATCATTGCGAAAGTGCAAGTCATGAACACCATCATCATGAAAAGATGAATAAAAACCATATGGAACACCATCATGTGGAAGAAAAGCATAAAGAGCATTTGCATGGTACAGATGATTATAATCACGAGCATCACCATAAACATCATCACCACAATGAACATGATGCACATATGCATGGACATGGCGGTCATGCTGGACACGACCATTCACATATGATTCAAGACTTTAAGAACAGATTTTTAGTTTCACTGATCTTAACAATACCAATTGTTTTATTGTCACCAATGATTCAAGAGTGGTTTAACTTTACTTTAAGATTTACATACGACCAGTATGTTGCTTTTATCTTATCAACTATTTTATTGATATATGGCGGTAAACCATTCTTCGTTGGTGCGTGGCATGAGCTAAAAGCCAAAAGTCCTGCAATGATGAGTCTCATTGCAGTTGCCATAACAATCGGATATACATACAGTTCAGCTGTGGTGTTTGGACTTACTGGGCATGATTTCTTTTGGGAAATTGCAACCTTGATTACCATCATGTTATTAGGGCACTGGTTAGAAATGAAATCATCAGTTGCAGCTACAAATGAATTAACGGCACTAACTAAACTCATGCCAAGTGAAGCAAACTTGATGATAGGATCAACTATTAAAACAGTCTCTGTATCAGAATTGAAAATGGGTGATGTTGTTTTAGTTAAACCAGGAGATAAAGTACCGGTTGATGGTGTCATTATTGAAGGAACATCGACACTTGATGAATCGATGATTACAGGTGAATCGGTACCAGTCAAAAAAGATGTGGAAGATCAAGTCATTGGTGGAACAATTAATGGTGATGGTGTCCTAAAGGTTAAAATCACCAAATTAGGATCAGAGACTTATCTTCAACAAGTTATTACTTTAGTAGAAAATGCACAAAAAAATCGTTCTAAGATGCAAAGACTTGCAGATACCTTTGCTAAGTATCTGTTCTATTTATCCATGACATTTGCAATTGGTACCTCAATCTATTGGGGATTAAACGGTTACTCTACCGAATTCATACTTGAACGCGTTGTTACAGTTATTATTATTGCATGTCCACATGCATTAGGGGTTGCAGTTCCACTTGTTACAAGTATCTCAACAACGATTGCTGCTAAAAATGGATTACTCATCAAAAATAGAAGTCGTTTTGAAACGGCAAGAAAAATAAACGCAGTTGTGTTTGATAAAACTGGAACATTGACAGAAGGTAAATTTTTTGTTGATCATATGCACGCATACATATTAGATGAAAAAGAAGTGCTTAATATTGCATATAATTTGGAAAAAAACTCCAATCATCCAATTGCTAAAGGTATTGTTTCATTTGCTAAAAACAAAAAAGCTCAAGACTTATCAGTAGTAGGGTTCTCAAATGTACCAGGGGTAGGCGTCAAAGGAACCATAAACAACATACTATACCCAGCAGTTTCACCTGCTTATCTGAAAAAAGAGAAGATCAAATTTGATGAACAGCACGGACATCA
>CAXRJA010000079.1:0-7326 GCA_964230965.1 Acholeplasmataceae bacterium
CAAATTAGAATCATTGACGCGTATTCCAGTGAAACTGATTGTACGTGAATCAACACAATAAAGGAGTAATATATGTCTTATCAACAACAATGCTATGCATTAAAAAAACCATTTTCAAGCTTTTTAAGTGGTGTTGCAGGGAAAAATGGTATCCCAATGTGGGTATATTACGTAAATAAAGGGCAACTCATTTCTAGCTTCGGCTTAAGAGACAAAAATGGTGCCATGTTAGAATTTGTTCCTGCTAATCAAGCGTATGAAATTGTGACACAACGTGGATTTCGTACGTTCATAAAATCCAATGGTCAAGTCTATGAATGTTTCCAAGTAAATAATGCTCAAAAGCAGTCACTTCATGTTGAAAAACATGATGTGACAATTAAAGAATATTTAGAAGCATTGGACCTCACGATTCAAGTGACGTATTTTACTTTGCCTGAAGCGTCACTATCTGGTTTTTTAAGAAAAGTGTCCATTGATTTTGGACCTAAAGCGCCGTCAAGTATTGAACTCATTGATGGGTTAACACATGTATTACCAGCAAAACTAGATGCTGGACTACTAAAAAATATGTCGCACACGCTTAGAAGTTGGATGGTATCGGTACCGACAAGTGAAGCGATGTTTTATAAACTCTCTGCATCCATTGGTGATACTGCAGAAGTCCAAATGATTGATGATGTGAACACATATCAAACATTTGGTCTTGATCAAATGTCGTATGTGTATGATGTATCTGTGATATTTGATCAAGATACAACTTTATCACTCGCAGAAGGTTTTAAAGTAGGCATTCAATTAGATCAACAGAGTACCGTCAACCATATCCCAGCAGCGATGACGTATACAACTCTAAATGCTTCTAAGACATTTATTTCGATGTTTTCTTATGCAAAAAGCCAAGAAGCTTATTTTTCTTTAACCAAAGACTTTAATATAGATTATTTATTAGAAAAAGAAAAAGAAAATAAAGTGTTACATGATGCGCTCACAAATGTCATAAAAACGAACACAGCAGATGCACATTTTAACAACTATTTAGAATATTCATACATGGACAATGTTTTAAGAGGAGGGACACCTCTGATGCTTGAAACGAAAGATGGTCGAATCCCTTATTACATTTATTCTAGAAAACATGGGGATTTAGAAAGAGATTATAATTTCTTTTCCATTGAACCCAATGTTTTAAGTCAAGGTAATGGAAACTTTAGAGATGTGCTTCAAAATAGAAGAAATGACTTGTTTTTTGAACCAGATATTAAAGCATTTAATGTGGTTCAATTTGCATCCTTTATCCAAGCAGATGGTTATAATCCTCTCAATATTGCTGGACTTGCATTTCATTATGAAGGTGCAATGATTCAAGAAGAACTTGATGTGTTTTTAAAACATCCTTTTTCACCTGGACAACTACTTAATGTTTTAAAATCATTAGAAAAAGAAACACTATTTTATGACATTTTAAAAGAAAGTCGTGTATCCTTTGTTGCACATTTTCAAGAAGGTTATTGGGAAGATCATTTTACCTATATTTATGATTTGATTGAAACCTATCAAGCGATTTATCCTGATCAAATGGCATCCTTATTATTTGATCAGGATGTCACGTACTTTTTATCAGATGCCGTTGTAGAACCTAGAAAAAACAAGTATTTAAAACTAGGTGATGGACGCATCAGACAATATCGCGCTGAAAGACATGTCCACAGATCAACCAGACATCTATTAGATGCTCAAGGACATCCGATTAAACATTCTGTTTACACTAAATTAATAACACTTGTTGTGAATAAATTCATGCATCTTGATCCAGAATCCAAAGGTCTTATGTATGAGGGTGGTAAACCTGGATGGAATGATGCCATGAATGGATTACCAGGATTATTTGGTTCAGGTGTTTCTGAATTATTTGAGCTTCATAAATTATTAACATTTTTAGTCAATCAAACACAAACATTCACCCCTACAACAACTGAAGTACTTGCACCACTAAGTATACTTTTAAGTCGAATGACGGAAATAGATTTTAATATATTTAATGACCGTATGTCAGCATTAGAAGACTATAGAGATGCCATTGAACAACCACTATCAACCAAACGTGTTTCTTATGATCTTGTGCAAACTGTACTTAATAAAATGAAAGCGCATTTGGATCAAACACTCGCATACTATGAAACCTTAGACATCATGCCAACGTATATCACATATGAAGCGAAAGATTATCGTGTTTTAAGAGAGGAAGGAGATGTGGCATTTGTAGATGTCTCATCGTTTAAATCAAAATCAGTTCCATTATTCCTAGAAGCGAATGCAAGATATTTAAAATCAGTTGCATCTAAAGAAAAAGCAAAAAGTCTCCATAAAGAAGTTAAGTCATCAGACATTTATGATGATAAGCTTAAGATGTTTAAAACAAGTGCACCACTTGATCATGCATCTTATGAACTTGGACGCATCAAGGCATTTACAGCAGGCTGGTTAGAAAGAGAATCTGTTTTCCTACATATGACCTATAAGTATTTACTAGGACTTATTGTAAGTGGTGCATATGATGATTTTTATGAGGCGATTCAAACAAACATGATTTGCTTTTTAGATGAGGCAGTTTATGGTAGGAGCACCTTAGAAAATAGTTCGTTTTTAGCAAGTTCAAAAAATCCAGATCCAAGACTTCATGGACAAGGATTTGTTGCAAGACTATCTGGATCGACTGCAGAAATGATTTCGATGTGGCGCTATATGTTTTTAGGAAAAAACATATTTAGTTATGATGGGAAATCATTGTCATTTCAATTAAAACCTAATTTAAAAGTAAATTGGTTTAATAATCAACGTGTAACAACAATGCTTTTTTCAACAATTGATGTTATCTATGAATATTTTGGTAAAAAAGATACGTTTGATGATGATGTATACGTGTCACAATATGAATTAAAAGATAAGCATGGTCAAACAAATATCATTCAAAGTGAAAGCGTCACCGGAAGCTTCGCAGAAATGATCAGAAATAAAGAAATAATTGAAATAAAAGTTGTCTTAAAAGAGCGTTCATAAAGCGATTGTGAACGTTCTCATAAAAATTAATGTAAGCGATTAACTTTTTTCTTTACAAAATACATATTTTCACATATAATAGGATTAAGGAAATCGGTTTCCGTCACAGGAAACCAAAAAAATTGTCTTGGAGGGACATATGACAAAAAAAATCTTACTCGCATTCATTGCGGTTCTGGCAGTGTTTGGCTTAGCTTCGTGTGAAACTGAACCAACACTTACAGAAATTGTTGTTTCTGGAATTGAAGATACTTCAGTTGATAATGGAGCAACATTTAATGTTTTAGACGGTGTGACTGCATTAGGTAACGATGGTGTTGATTATACGGATCAAATTACGTTAGTTACGACATCTTCAGCAGTTAATACTGAAACTGGAGCACTTGATACATTACAAGCAGGTGTTCATTTTGTACGTTATGAAGTACGTGTCGGAGATATCGTCGCACAATACTCAAGAAATATAACTGTTAAGGCACCGGTTGCTGTAGAAGGTGAACTCGTAGTTAATGGTGATATGGCTGCAGGTATTGGCGGATGGAATGATCCAGCCGTTGTGTACGTCGCTGATGGTGCTGCAATGACATTATCTGCTGAAGATGGTGCATTAAAAGCAGAAGTCACTGCTGGTGCTAACTTCTTTACACCACGTTTTGGTCAAATGAATATTCCATTTGAAAATGGAAAAACATATGAAATTACATTTGAAGCAAAATCTAGTGTAGAAAAAGAAATTGCATTACAAGTTGGTGAATTATTACCTGCTGCACCTTGGTACAATGACTTTTTACCAAGTGCAGAAAATATTTTCTACAGAACCATCACGACTGAATGGGCAACTTACTCATATAAATTTACAATGACTCAAGATAATGACAAAGGTGGAATTTTGTTTGGTTTAGGTACTGTCAATGGTAATGCAGTCAATGCAACCATGCATTTTGATAACATTACGATTGAAGAATCACAACCAGATCCAGATTCATCTGGTCCAATCTTTAGTGGCGTTGAAGAAACATTAACACTTACAACTGAAGATACATTTAACCCTAGAGCTGGTGTTACTGCGGTAGATGTTGGTGCTGGTGATATGACACATGCGATTGTTGTTGAAGTTTATAATGCAAATAACGAACGTCTTGCTGAAGTTGATATGACAACACCAGGGACTTATCGCATTGTATATATCGTTTCAGATCCATATGGAAACTTTACAAGAGCTGAAACGCTACTTACCATCGTTGAACCAGCTGCTTTGTTGTTTATTGATTCAGAAGAATTTGTAGATGGAGCATTTTCAACATCACCAGCTGTATTACCAGGTGAAACTCAAGATGCTGGTTACCAAGATATTACGGATCCAGGTTTCTGGTATATGTATGATGGTAGTTGGTCTGGTGCAGCTGCAACATATGGTGTTACAGATGGTAAATTTGAAATTGATGTGACCAATGTTGCTGGTGAAATATGGCACTTCATGTTAAAACAAAAAGGTATCAACTTAATTGAAGGTGAAACATATAAATTATCATTTGATGCATTTGCAAGTGTTGAAAGACCAATTTCAGTAGGATTTAATCCTGGATTAGATGCAAAAGTATTTAATCTAACAACTGAATTGCAAACTTATAGTGTTGAATTTACATACGAAGGTGCAAATGTAGAAACAAGAATCGAGTTCTTGTTCGGTGCTGCTGTAGGTAAAGTTACTTTAGATAATATTAAATTAGAAATTGGTATTGATGAAGATGCTTTAGTCAATATTAATTCTAATGAATTTGTTGATGGCTCATTTGCATCATCACCAGCTGTATTACCAGGTGAAGTTCAAAATGATGCTTACCAAGATATTACGGATTCAGGTTTCTGGTATATGTATGATGGTAGTTGGTCTGGTGCAGCTGCAACATATGGTGTCACAGATGGTAAATTTGAAATTGATGTGACCAATGTTGCTGGAGAAGTATGGCACTTCATGTTAAAACAAAAAGGTATTGAACTTGTTAAAAATACACTTTATACATTATCATTTACAGCATATGCAAGTGTGGATCGTCCTATCTCAGTAGGATTTAATCCAGGATTAGATGCAGAGGTTGTAAACTTAACAACTGAAGCTCAAACATTTGAAATTTCATTCTACTATACTGGCGATACAGTTGAAACAAGAATTGAATTCTTATTTGGTGGTGCTGTCGGTAAAGTCACACTTGATGATGTTATGCTATATGAAAGAGTATATCCAGGATTATTACCATTTACTGATTCTGGTGAATTTGTAGATGGTGCATTTGCAACAACTGCTGCAGAATTACCTGTCGAAGTTCAAAATGATGCTTACCAAGATATTACAGATCCAGGTTTCTGGTATATGTACAATGGTAGTTGGTCAGGTGCAGCTGCAACATATGGTGTCACAGATGGTAAATTTGAAATTGATGTGACCAATGTTGCTGGAGAAGTATGGCACTTCATGTTAAAACAAAAAGGCATCAACTTAGAAAAAGATACAATGTATATGTTGACATTCACTGCTTTTGCAAGTGTTGAACGTTCAATATTAGTAGGATTTAATCCAGGATTAGAAGCAGTAGAAGTCAACTTAACAACAGAAGCACAAACATTTGAAATTCCTTTCTTTTATACAGGTGATGATGTAGAAACAAGAATCGAATTCTTGTTTGGTGGTGCCGTCGGTAAAGTGACACTTGATGATGTTGTATTACATGTAGTTAACACACAACCAGAACCAGACCTATTCATTTCTGAATATATCGAAGGTTCGTCTAATAACAAAGCATTAGAATTATACAATCCAACAGGTGCTGCACTAGATTTAACAGGATATGTGCTCACTTATTACAATAATGGTGCTACTCCTGGGAGTGATGGTACGATTAAAGCTTTTGATTTAACAGGTATCACATTAGGTGCTGGAGAAACTTTTACAATCGTAACAGATTCTTTTGCTGGTACAGGAACTTATGACGAAGTTCAAGCATATGCGGATTCAGATTCAGTAGTTTTCTTTAATGGAGATGATACGATTGTTTTAACAAAAAATGGTGAAGTGATTGATATTGTTGGTGTTCTTGGCGAAGATCCATGGACATTGAATGGTGAAGTGATTGCATGGACTAATAAAACATATGTTAGAAATGCAGGTATTACTTCTGGATCAGTAGTTTGGGATCCAACTGAGTGGACAGTATTTGATCAAGATGATTTTAGTCATCTTGGCACTCATACAGTTTAAGAGGTAATTAATGAAAAAAATACTAACAATCATAACTGTACTCATATTAACTGCAACATTAGTTGCTTGTGGTGAGTCTGGTGATGGCGGTGGCGGTGGTGGCACTCAACAAATTGAGTTAACATACGCTGATTGGGCAAACCAAGAACTCAACCAACAACTCATTGATGCATTTATGGAGGCACACCCAGATATTCGTGTCATTTTAAGAACTGATATCACAGGTTCTGGAGATGCATTTACAGGTAACTTAGTCACTGCTGCGCAAGCAGGACTACTTCCAGATGTTTTTGCAACTGATAATGTACCGACTGTCGTTAATGCAGGGCTTACATTAGATGTTGCACAATACTGGGATCAAGATGCAGATTCGCAACTAGTTTATGATAACATTGCTGCAACAGGTGTATATGATGGTAAACGTTTCGCATTGCCATCATTCCAATTCTTAAAAGGTATCATGATTAATTTAGATATCTTTGAAGATGCGAATTTGACAACAGTTGAAGGTGAATATCGTATCGATAACGATGGATATCCTGTAAAAGATTGGACATTTGAAGAATTTGTTAATATTGCATCAGCGATAAAAGACTTTGATCCAAATGATTATCAAAGTGGATATGTATTAGGATTAGACACATGGTATGGTACACCTGATTTCCAACAAGTGTGGCCAATGATGGATGATGCAGCTGTTGGATATGATACATTTGATGGTGAACAATTTAATTATTCAACATCGGATAGTTGGAAAGATGCGCTCACTGCTAAAATCGAAATGCATGCGCTCACTGATGGTACAACGACACGTTTTGATGCAGAATTTTTAGAAGCTAATTCTGACTTAGCAATTTATCATATTCAAAATGGTACCGCTGCAATGGATATCGAGGGTTCTTGGCAATTTTGGGTATTGAATGATGCTAAAGAAAATGGTATCAATTTAGGATTCTGGCCGTATCCACAAGGATCTGCCGGATTCTTCCCACCAACGATCTTAGATTATC
>CAXRJA010000080.1:0-2237 GCA_964230965.1 Acholeplasmataceae bacterium
CCATTATCGAGTAATACTTGTGCGAGTGTTGCACCCCATGCACCACCACCTATAAAACTAAATGTCATCAGATACCTTCTTTCTTAATACAAATTTAATGGGTGTCCCAGTAAAATCTATAGATTCCCTAAATGCATTTTGTAAATATCGTTCATATGAAAAATGAACATAATCAGGATGATTCACAAACAATTGAAACGTTGGGGGTTTAATACCAGATTGTGTAATGTAAGTAAAGTTTGCACGACCATGATTAAAAATTGCAGGTGGATGTTTTAATGTAGCTTCATGCATTACTTCGTTAAGCACAGATGTTTTGATTTCTTTATTATAATTAGCGTACGCTTGATCAATCGCATCAAATAGAGAATTTAGTCTGGTTTTATCTTTTGCTGAAAGAAAAACAATAGGTGCATAACTGAAAAATTGAAATTTGTTTCGAATATCTTTTTCCATTTTTGCCATGGTCTTATCATCTTTTTCAACTAAATCCCATTTATTCACAACGATCACAACGGATTTAAAATAGTCTTCAATAAGACCACCAACATGTAAATCTTGTTCAATGACACCTTCATCAGCATCAATGACAAGCAATGCAACATCGGATCGTTCTAATGCAGACCGCGCCCTTATAAGGGCATACTTATCAAAACTTTCATAAATTTTACCACGTTTTTTGATACCTGCAGTATCGATCGCAACATAGTCTTTTTGATTTCTTTTAAATTGAGTATCAATCGCATCTCTTGTTGTGCCACTTATCGGAGATGCAATGACTCTTTCTTGATTTAAAATTGCATTCATCAAAGAAGATTTACCGACATTTGGTCTTCCAACAATTGAAAAATGAATGGCATCTTCAGCATACGCTTTTATTGGAAACTGATGCATTGACATCATTTTATCTAATACATCACCAATGCCAATACCATGAATGGTTGAAATACCGATTGGATCACCAAGTCCAAGTGCATAAAATTCATATATATTGGGCATTTTAGAAACATCATCGATTTTATTGACAACGAGAATGACTTCTTTTTGTCTTTTCATTAATATTTTAGCAACCATGTCATCGGCTTCTTGAATTCCAGCAATACCATCCACAACAAACAATATGACATCGGCTTCATCCATCGCAATTTCTGCTTGAACTTTTATTTCAGTTAAAAAAGGAGCATCAACGTAGTCGATGCCCCCTGTATCAATGACTTCGAATGATTGATTTAACCATTCTCCCCGACCATACAAACGATCTCTTGTAACACCTGGTTGATCATCGGTAATGGCGTATCTTTGACCAATCAGTCGATTAAATAAACTTGATTTGCCGACGTTAGGACGTCCAACAATTGCAATCTTAAATGCCATGATTATTTTTTCTTTAACTTATCTTCAAATAATTCTCCAAGTTTTGTCCCTGAATCATCTACTTGTTCTTGTTCCATAAATTTTTCAAAATCAGCACGAAGTTCTTTTTCTTTCATACGTCTAATTGAAAGTTCCATTGTCCATGTTTGGTGATCAGCGTTCAGAACAATTGCCTCAACTTCATCACCAACAGCGAATGCTTCGTCAATTTTTGAGACGCGATCAACACTCAATTCATCTTGTTTAATCATACCATCCGCACCTTGTACATTGACAATCACCATGTTACGTTCAATACTCGTAATAGGTACTTTAATAACATCCCCACGTTTGACAGTAACATCTTTCCAAGGATTATCAAGAAGCACGCGTCTTGATAGCGCAATCTTTTCTTTCTTGATATCAATACTTAATATACCTACTGGAATGGTATCCCCAATTTTAACAAATGCATCGTAATTATCATTGGGATTCCAAGAGTATTCTGATTGATGTAGTAATCCTCTTACATCTCTTGCAAGTTCAATAATAATTCCGAAAGGTAATTTCTGTACAACTTTTCCTTCAACAGTTTCTCCTTTGTGATGTTCATTTGAATAGACTTCATAAGGTGTTGGGATGAGTGCTTTCATAGATAAATCAAGACGATTTCCTTCTTTTTTAATTACTTTTACTTCAACTTCTTGACCAAGTGTTAGAACATCCACTAGCTTATCAATACGATAATGACTTACTTGAGATATACGTAATAATCCAACAACATGATTAAATTTTACTGTTGCAGCATAATCTTCAATTTTTTCAACTTGACCTCTTAATATATCTCCTGTTTTGATCGTTGCAAGTTCTTCTTCTCTTGCTTT
>CAXRJA010000081.1:0-10624 GCA_964230965.1 Acholeplasmataceae bacterium
GAAGCTTTTGGTCAGCTTCTTCATGCATATCAGCTCACATTTGAACATCCGATGACAAAAGAAAAGATGTTTTTTGAGGTGCCACTACCAGAGCACATGGCATCCTATATTAAGAAACTTGACGTTTCGTAATATTTTTGAAATTCAGTTTTGCAATTGAGTTTAAAATAGATTCACCGTGTTTTTCAACAATCATTTCTATTTGTTCATCCACAAATGATGACGCTCCTTTTCTTAATTCAAATCCAACCGACTTAGATAATTCTCGCATCTTAAGTAAGAAAGCATAACGTGCAATAATTGAAGCAGCAGCAACTGCTAAATGAATACTTTCAGCTTTTGTGTAGAAATTAATATTTCGGTAGACAAGAGTTTCATCACTCAAATAATTGTAATAAAGATTGGGCTGACAAAATTGATCGACAATGACAGGATACTCTTTGTTTAATTTAGAAGTTGTCTTTATAATTGCTTGATTGTGTAATAAAGCTTTCATTTTATTCAAATTAATATTTTTCTTCGTGAGTTTATTGTATTTACTAGGATTTACGATGAGAAGTGTGTGTGTTAATTTTTGTGCAAGCTTTGAACCAATACTCAAAATATCTTCATCACCAATGTTCTTAGAATCTTTAACACCAAGTTGCTCTAAAAGAGGGATATCTTCTTTAGAAACGAATGCAGTACACACAACAATAGGACCAAAAACATCGCCAGTACCGACCTCATCAGATCCGATTGCAGCATAATCTACTTTTTTTAAATGTTTTTTAATTAAAATGAGCTCAGATGTTACTTCATCTCCTTGAAGTAAAACTTTACCAGTTGCATATGCTAAAACATGCGTTTCATTGTGTTTTGCATGAAAAACAAGATATTGATTATCATCTTCAACAAGATGATTTTGATATAATTTATGTAGTTTCTTTAAATCATTGTCATTGACAGGCATTGAATAGTGTTTCATTATAATAATTATACCACAAAAGTGCGAAAAGAGGGAATATGTCTTTTGATATTCAAACTTTAGAATTTCATAAACAATTAATAAAATTATCGAGTTTTGCAAAGACATTTTCAGTAAAAGAAGATCTTTTGAATTTACCTATCATGACACAGGCTCATGATATTCAATATTCATGGCAACTTATTGATAACATGATACAAATTCAATCAAAATATCAAGCATTGCCTTTAAAAGAGGGATATGATTGTTTACATATTTTGGATTTGATTTCTAAAGAACATGTCATGACTTTAGAAGAGGCGTATCATGTTTTTCTAAGTCTAGATAACCAACATCAAATGTATCAATTTATTGAAAGCATTGTAAAGGCACCAGAACATTTTCAACTTATACAAGATTATAAGATGTCAAACATAGAATTTTTATTTAATAAGTTTGAACTGGTTTTAACAGATGAAGGCGACATCAAAAGTGATGCAACACCAGTGCTTGAACGTATTCGTAAACAATTAAAAACAATCGATCAAAGATATAATAAATCACTGCAAGCAGCACTAAATCAAAACATGCCATATTTGAATGAGAATGTTGTTGTAACAAGAGGGGATGCCCTTTGTTTAGCAGTTTCCGAGTCTTATAAAAATAGTATTAAGGGTGTGATTCATGACATCTCACAATCAAAACAAACAATATATATTGAGCCTTTTGCTTCTAAACAAATTAGAGATGAAAAGAACATTCTCATTGAAGAAGAAAAAAGAGAGATTTATAAAATTCTTCAAACACTCACATATGACATTTTTGAGCATATTGATCTTTTAAGAAAACAAGTACATACATTACAAGTTTATGATGCCACGCAAGCTAAAATGCGATTTGCTGAATCGATGAACGCCAATTTACCTGAAATTTCTATGGAAACAATATATCTAAAAGATGCGAGGCATCCTGAGATTGTTCAAGGAGTTGTACCAATTACGGTCCACCTAGAAAAAACACAAAAAGGATTATTTATTTCAGGACCGAATACTGGGGGTAAAACAGTTACTTTAAAAACAATCGGATTAATACACTTAATGGCACAAGCAGGACTTTTTATACCTGCAAGTAAAGCATCAAAAGTGATGGTGTTTGATCATATTTTAGCTGACATAGGCGACCAGCAATCAATTGAACATAATTTATCGACCTTTTCTTCACATTTAAAAAAACACCAAGAAATGTTAGAAATCACCAATCCTCATACGCTTTTACTCATCGATGAAATTGGTTCTGGAACTGATCCTCAAGAAGGTGTTGCCATTGCAGAGGCATTATTAGAGACGTATGAATCTAAAGGCAGTATGTTTGTCGTGACAACACATTATCAAGCTCTTAAACAGTATGCCATAAAAAAAGATTATATGATTGCATCTGTTGCATTTGATCAAGCATCATTGCAACCAACCTATCATATCGATTATGGAATTGCAGGCAGCTCCCATGCATTTGACATTGCAACAAGACTCAATATTTCACCAGAGGTTATTCATCTAGCGAAAAATTATTATGAGTCCTTACAAACAGATGCAGAAAAACTATTAAAACGTCTTGAAATTAAAGAAAAAGAATTACTCAAAGAAGCGAAAATTTTAGAAGAAACAAAGCTTGAAATATCTCGCATTAAAGGTCAATATGAAAAACAGCTTCAATTGTTTGAAAAAGAAAAAGAGTATAATCTTAAGAAACTTACTCAAGAATATGAAACAGATTTGAAGGAAAAACAAAGTAACATAGAGGCTTTGTTAAAAGAACTTAAATCATTAAAACAAATTCCTATTTCAACCTATGCCGATTTAAAACAAAAACAACAAAAATTAGAAACGCCAATAGAGAACCAAACACACATTGATTTTCATATCGGTGAAGAAGTATATATCCCAACATATGATCAATACGGTGTGATCAAACAAATAAAAAAAGATAAATATTTTGTTCAAGTCGGGTATTTTGAATTGGAATTTGTGAAATCTTCTTTACAAAAACATATATCTAAAGAAAAACCAATTAAAAAATCTTCAACGAAAAAGTCTCCTAAGGTCTCTCATACATCCAAACCATCAGGACAATATGTATTTGAGTTAGATTTGAGGGGCTATCGTTATAATGATGTGAAACCTGCGCTAGATCAAGCCATTGATCAAGCAATCTTAACGAATCAAGCATCATTAAGAATTATTCATGGCTACGGGACAGGTGCTGTAAAAAAAGCAGTGTATGACATCATAAAAAATCATCCAGAAATTAAATCGCATCGTTATGGTCAAGAAGGTGAAGGATTAACAGGTGCGACCATTATTTTCTTTAAATAATGTGTTTCAACACATTTACTTGAAAATCATTGGTTTCCATACTATAATGTAGATGTTAAAAACTTGAATGGAGCAAAAAACATGATTGAATATAATGGACAAGCATATGAAGAAGTTGTTGGTTCTAAAGGATTAGTCGTTGTACAATTCTATGCAACATGGTGTGGACCATGTAAAATGTTAAAACCTGTGTTAGAATCAATTGCAACAGATTGGACCGATACACCTTTTTACCGTTTAGATATCGATCAATTTAGAGATCAATCTGTAAATGCAGGTATAAGAAGTGTCCCAACTGTTGTTTTATATAAAGATGGTGAAGAAGTAGATAGACAATCAGGTTACCAACCTAGAGAACGTATAGAAGCTTGGTTAAATCAAAACAAATAAAAAGCACACAGGTGCTTTTTTATTTGTTATAATAATGATATATGAATGGTATATTTCTCATTGATAAAGAAGCTGGAATGACATCGTATGATGTCATTCGTAAACTAAAAAAGAAATTTCCTGTTAAAAAAATTGGTCATGCTGGTACGCTTGACCCTTTTGCAACAGGATTACTCGTGATCCTGCTAGGACATGCAACAAAGTTATCTTCTTATTTTTTGACCAACGATAAAACCTATGAAACAACGATTGAATTTGGTAAAAAAACTACGACCTATGATTATACTGGAGATATTGTTCAAATCGATGATCAACAAATTAAATTTGATGATATTCTTAATACATTGCCAAAAATGTCACATTACAAGCAAGAACCACCGATGGTATCAGCACGCAAAGTGAATGGTAAAAAATTATATGAATTGGCAAGAGAAGGTATAGAGATAAAAAGAGATAAAAGAGATGTCACCATTGATCATCAAGACATCATTTCTTATGAGTATCCTCACTTGCATATGATTCTTAAAGTCTCAAAAGGGACATATATTCGTAGTTATGCGATGGATTTAGCGTCACATTTAAACACGATTGCGATGTTAAAATCATTACGTCGTTCACAAAGTGGCCCGTTTCATGTAGATCATGCAAAAGTATTAGATGACTTAACACTCAATGATTTAATACCATTAGAAGTTCTTTTAGAGTCATATCCTAAAATTCAAGTATCGGATTTTATTGCTGAAAAAATAAAACATGGCATGATATTAGATCAAAGACAATATCATATTCAAGAACCTTTTAGAGTTTATGATCAATCGAATCAAATGATAGCATTTTATGAACCAAAAGGACATGATCAATTTAAAATTGTATTTTACAATGAGGAACTATGATAAAAATTAAAGATGTATACAATAACATAAAAAATACTGATCCAGTTACGTTAACAATTGGGAATTTTGATGGTATTCATTTAGGACATCAAGCACTGATCTTAAAAACGACGTTTTATCAGGATACTAAGTCTGCACTCATGACATTTGATCCGCACCCTATCTCGTTTTTAACGAAAAAGCCGCATAGTCAACTGATGTCAGTCATAGATAAAATAGATTGTTTAAATGGATTTCATCTTGATTATATATGGATGGTAAGCTTTGATGATGCATTCGCATCACTATCCATTGAAGCGTTCATTGATTATTTGAAATCACTGCACGTTAAAAGACTCGTATTAGGAAAAGATGCGCGTTTTGGACAGTATGGTGCTGGAGGTATTGAAGATTTAAAACCACATTTTGAAGTCGTTGTTGTTGAGGAAGAAATTTATGATCATATGCGTATCTCCTCATCACTTGTAAAAACACGATTATCTCAAGGTGATATACAAGTTGCCAAAGCATTGCTTTCAAGAAATTATCGTATTTACGGAAAAGTGGTTCATGGGAATCACTTAGGAAGAACCCTAGGTTATCCGACAGCCAATATTGAATATGGCGATTATCATATTCCTAAATTAGGTGTTTATGCTGTAGGTGTATTACATCAACAAAAGTGGTATTATGGCATGGCAAACATTGGTCATAATCCTACCATTAATTATCAAGAGAAACCGAGATTAGAAGTTTATATTTTTGATTTCGATGGTGACTTATATGGAAAACATTTAGCCTTAGAGTTTTACGATTATATAAGAAGTGAGAAAAAATTTGATTCAAAAGATCATCTCATTCATCAATTAAAATTAGATGAACAGGCCATAAGAAAATTACTAAGTCAAGCGTAAATATGGTATAATAAGAGCATCAATAGGAGGGGATATATGAAATTAATTATTGCAATTGTATCAAGTGATGATGCGAACAAAGTTCAAAAAGCACTTGTCCATGAACAGTTTTTTATTACAAAACTTGCGACCCAAGGTGGTTTCTTAAAAGCAGGCAATGTGACATTTATGATTGGTGTGAATGATGAAAAAGTCATTAATGTTTTAGATATTATTGAAGCAAATTCTAAAAAACGTCAAAAACTTGTTCCAAATACGATTGTGAATGAATTTGGATCATTCTCAGCGATGCCTATTGAAGTTGAAGTGGGTGGTGCAACGGTATTTGTTCTACCTGTAGATCAATTTGTAAAGGTGTAATGTAAGTTTTTAATTGCAATTTAGAAAAAATATGGTATAATCCAAATTGTCGACTACAAGGTTTATGGCAAGATTCCTTTACTTTAGTAGTACGCAGAGAGGTAATACATGGCTTTAACAGCTCAAAAAAAGCAGGAAATCATTACTGCTTATCGTCGTGACGATAGTGACACAGGTTCACCTGAGGTACAAATCGCGTTATTGACATTTGAAATCGAAGAATTGAATGGTCATTTAAAGACACATATTCATGATTTCCATTCAAGACGTGGTTTATTCCAAAAAATTGGACATAGACGTCGTTTACTATCATATTTAAGATTCAAAGATGTGAATCGCTATCAAGAGCTCATCGTCAAATTAGGCATTCGTCGTTAATCGACATGCCTTTTTTTATATACAATTACCTTAATTTATGATAAGATAAATAAGGTTATAATAAGAAAAAAAGAAAAATATAAAATGAAGGAGATTTTATATGTCCAAGAAAACATACCAAAAACAATTTGGTGGTCGCACGTTACGTGTTGAAATTGGCGAAATGGCCAAACAAGCACGTGGTGCTGCACTTATCTCGTATGGAGACTCACAGGTTTTAAGTGTTGCAACTGCAAAAACTGAATCTGCTAACCCAGGATTTTTCCCTTTAATGGTAATTTATCAAGAAAAACTATATGCTGCTGGTAAAATTCCAGGTGGTTTCTTAAGAAGAGAAGGGCGTCCATCAGAACATGAAACGTTAACATCTAGACTGATTGATAGACCGTTACGTCCATTATTTCCAGAAGGATTTATGCATGATGTACAAGTTATTAATACGGTCTTATCTAGTGATCAAGAAGCATCCCCAGAAATGGCTGCATTCTTCGGGTCATCACTTGCAATCAACACGTCAGATATTCCATTTTATGGCCCAGTTGCTGCAGTACATATCGGAAGAGTCGATGGTGCATTCATCGTAAATCCATCACCAGAACAAATGGAAGTATCGGATATTGACCTCATTGTTGCTGGAACGAAAGATGCCATTAATATGGTGGAAGCTGGCGCAAAAGAGGTATCTGAAAAAGATATGTTAGATGCGATTTTGTTTGCACATGAAATGATTAAAGAATTATGTGAATTCCAAGAAGAAATTTTAAAAGATTTCTCTGTAGAAAAAATGCCGTTTGAATCTTTAGAACCAGAAGCTGATCTTGTTCAAGAAGTTACTGAAAGAGCAGGGAAAGCACTTGTTGAAGCAGTTTCAATTGTAGATAAACTTGAAAGATATGAAGCGATTGAATCGATTCAAAAACAAGTATTATCACATTATGAAGCGCAATCTTTTTTCAAAAACATCGATGGTGTTCAAGTATTCGATCAAAAAGCTTATGATCTCAACTTAAAATTTGTAAAAATGATTTTAGACGATTTAGTCACGAAAGAACTCCGTCGTCTTATCACGGAAGACAAAGTTAGACCTGATGGTAGAAAAGTGGACGAAATAAGAGATTTAGCATCGCGTGTTGATGTGTTAAAACGTACACATGGATCTGCATTATTTACGAGAGGTCAAACGCAAGCATTAGGTGTTGTCACATTAGGATCATTAGGTGAAAACCAAATTATCGATGGTCTTTCAATAGAAGATTCTAAACGTTTCATGCTTCACTATAATTTCCCACCATACTCAGTAGGTGAAACTGGTCGTTATGGTGGTGTTGGTCGTAGAGAAGTAGGTCACGGTGCTTTAGGTGAAAGAGCATTGCTTCAAGTACTTCCTAATGAAGAAGAATTCCCATATTCTATTCGTGTTGTATCTGAAATTTTAGAAAGTAATGGTTCGAGTTCACAAGCAACAATTTGTGCTGGATCCATGGCTTTAATGGCAGCAGGTGTCCCTATTAAAGCACCAGTTGCAGGAATTGCAATGGGTCTTATTAAAGAAGGTGATCATTATACAATCTTAACAGATATTCAAGGTATGGAAGATCATGAAGGTGACATGGACTTTAAAGTGGCTGGATCTGAAAATGGAATTACAGCTTTACAAATGGATATAAAAATCACAGGTATTAATGAATCCATTTTACATGAAGCACTCGAGCAAGCAAAACTTGCACGTTTAGAAATTCTTACTCACATGAATGAAACCATTTCAGAAGTACGTGAAGATTTATCGCCATATGCACCTAAAGTAAAAATGATTACAATCTCACCAGATCGCATTCGAGATGTCATCGGAGCTGGTGGTAAAATTATTAGTCAAATTATAGAAGATCATGATCAAATTAAAATTGATATCGAACAAGATGGACGTGTATTCTTGATGCATCACGACCGTACAACGATTGAAAAAGCAGCAGAACACATTCTGAATTTAGTCAGAGAAGCTGAAGTTGGAAAAGTTTATGAGGGTATTGTTAAACGTATCGAAGCATTTGGATGCTTTGTAGAGTTATGGCCAGGGACTGAAGGACTTGTTCATATTTCTAAACTTGCCAATGAACGCGTAGAAAAAGTAGAATCTGTTGTGTCATTGGGTGACCAAATCATGGTCAAATGTATTAAGATTGATGATAAAGGTCGCATTGATTTATCGAGAAAAGATGCTCTCAATAATTTAAATTCAAAAAACTAAATTATATGATAAAATAATAAAGTCAATGGAAGGTAATCGAGCGCAAAAAGCGTTAGGAAAGTCCATGCTAGCACATGCTTTACTGCATGTAATGTTTGTGTCTAAGGAAACAATAACTTAGAGTACCTTGTGTAACGGCGTTGATCTTTCTAAAGGAAACTATGAAAGTAAATGTAACGTGCCACAGTGACGATGCACTTAGAAATAAGTGAGTGAAACGCGGTAAACCCCACAAGCTAGAAACCCAAATTATGGTAGGGGCACATCTTTGTTTGAAAAAATAAAGATGCTATACATTGTATAGAGATAAATGATTACACCCGTTAAGGGAACAGAACATGGCTTATGCACATTGACAAAAAAAGGTCCTTTTATCAGGACCTTTTATATTGAACGAGTAATGATGAAAATAAGATAAGACACATAAGTAAGTAGAAGAAATATTCCTAATAATTTAGATGTATTTTTCTTAATCAAAAGATAAACGTACGTCAATAATACAATTATAATCACAAGTACGCCATCAAAAACAACACTTGCTGTCACGCCAAGAGGAATAATCGTAGATGATAGACCAATAACCAGTAAAATATTAAACAAATTAGACCCAACGACATTACCGATCGCTATATCATGATCTCCCTTTTTTATAGCTGTGAGTGTTGTTACAAGTTCTGGTAAAGAAGTACCAATGGCAACAACACTAAGTCCAACTAATGTAATGACTTGCTCAGGATTCATTTGGAACACATTCACAAGTAACTCAATCGCAAGCATTTCTGCAGATGATGTTACAAAAAAACCACCCAATGAAACCCCAATCAATCCAATTATCAGGATGAATACGTTTTTTTTCAACGAACTTTCAGAGGTTACGATGTCAACATTTATCTTTTTTTCTTTAAATAAAAGTCTTATATAAATAAAGAAAAATAAGAGTAAAATCACACCTTCAATGCGTGCAATCACCGCTTGAGATTGAAAGTAATACATCAAGATCAAAAATAAAGTAGAAATTAAGATCAAATAGTGTAAATCTCTTTTAATGATGGTGTTTTTTACATGAATTGGAATCAGCAGCGCAGATAATCCTAATATTAATCCAAAATTCGCAACATTAGAACCAATCACATTACCTAACGCGATATCTGCATTACTATTACTGATATAAGCTTGAATCGATGCAACGAAACTCACAGCAAATTCAGGTAACGATGTACCAAATGCAACAAGCGTCAAACCAATGACAATTTTGGAAACACCAAACTTGGTTGCAATAGAGGTTGCACCGTTAATTGTGAAATCTGCACCTTTAATCAAAAATATAAAACCAATGAGTAATAACACTAAATTTAATAAGATTTGCATGTGTTCTCCTTAAGTAACGCTACTATTATAACATAGCTGTAAATATATATACATTGACAAATGCATGATCATTTAGTAAAATAATAACGCATAAATTAAAACATGAGGTATATTTTATCCATGGAAGTTAGCCAGAGGATCGACGATCCAACATATCCCGAACACCCGAAGATAACGTCTTTTTTAAGTTGTCTTTTTTTATTAGGTTTAAATCATGACACCCGATAACATCATTTATATTGTCTTAACATCCGTATCCTTAGTGATGCTTTTTATTCTTAATTTAGGGGAAGTTGCATTCATTCGAATGCCAGATGATACACTCGAAGAAGATGTTGAAAAAGGTCATTATCAAGCGAAAAAACTGAAGTATTATACAGAAAATTACAGAACATTTGAAATCCATAAGCAAATGATCAGTGTTCTTATTTTGTCTTTGATGATGATCATCTTTTATTTGCTTATGATAAATATTATTGCGCACATATGGCTTGTAATTGTATTCATGGTTGTATTTTATATTGTATACGTGATTCTATTTAATCATTTACCTAAGCGTTTAGGTATTCGATTCTATCACAAACTTGCATACCGAAGTTATATTCCTTACATCATCGTCTTTAGATTGTTTTATCCAATAACATATATTATTTATACAGTTTCCAAATGGATTGCTACGTTACGACATTTGAATCCAGAACTCACAGCGTGGCCGTCGTCTCGCTGGTGCTCTATCGCACCCCGCTCGGCCTCGCCCTGCGCGCCGCCGGAGAGAACCC
>CAXRJA010000082.1:0-10312 GCA_964230965.1 Acholeplasmataceae bacterium
GATATCAAGTGGCACTTATGGTGCCCACTGAAATACTTGCGATTCAGCATCTTGAAACTATGCAAAGTTTATTTCCAAATATTAAAAGTGTCTTTTTAACATCTTCAGTAGAACATAAACAAAAGATTATAGACAACATTCAACACGGTCTTGTTGAGTGTGTGATTGGTACACATATACTTGCATCTCATGATGTGAAGTTTCATAAATTGGGTCTTGTGATCATTGATGAGCAACAAAAATTTGGTGTTGATGTTAGAAAAAATATCATTCAAAAAGCACTTGACCAAGATGTCATGTATCTTACCGCAACACCTATTCCAAGAACATTACTACGAAGTATACTTGGCGATACAACAATAGAAACCATTCAAACATTACCTAAAGGAAAACAACCGATAAAAACGATTAGTGTATCTTATGATGCACTTCCAGGAATTATTGGTCAAATTAAACAAGCTTTAACACATGACCAGCACATTTATGTTGTTGTACCTGCCATTGATAGTGATCATGTAACGTTTAACATTTTACACACATATCATGTTTTAAAGTCTCATTTTAACGAAGATTTATATGTCTTACATGGTCAAATGCCAAAATCTGAACAAAAAAAGATTATTGAAAAATTTAAAAAATCATCAAAAGGTGTATTGTTATCTACACAAATGATAGAAGTAGGCATTAATACTAAAACTGCAACTTTTATGGTGGTTTTAGAAGCAGAATATTTTGGATTATCACAACTTCATCAACTCAGAGGAAGACTCGGTAGAGGTAATCTTAAAGGGATATGTTATATTGTTTCTAAAAAACCAGAAGACGAGAGATTTAAACTACTAGAAAAAACATCTAATGGATTTGAAATTTCTGAACACGATTTATACTTAAGAGGGCCAGGAGATTTATTAGGAAAAGTTCAAAGTGGGTTACCTCCCACAAAGTTTCTTGATTTTGTTGAAGATGCGCAATTAATACAAAAGACACATAAAATATACAAAAATATGAAGTGATAACTCCATATTGATATCATATACATATGATATAATACAGATTGAAAGAAGGGAAAATTATGATCAAAATTGCTGTTGATGGTATGGGTGGCGATCACGCACCACAAATGATTTGTGAAGGTGTGATGCAAGCGTTAAATGAATATAAAAATATTGATATCACAGTATTTGGAGATCAAGAAAAAATGGCACCTTTTTTAAAACAACACGAGAGATTACATATCGTTCATACACCATATGCCATAGATATGGCTGAAAAAGATGTTGTTAAGGTGTATCGAACAAACAAAGAGATGTCGATGTTCAAAGCCATGCAATTTGTGAAAGATGGTCATGCAGATGCTTTTGTTACTGCAGGTGCAACGCAAGCTGTGGTTGTAGGTGGTCACTTTATCATTCGACGTATGAAACATATGAAGCGTGTAGCAATTGCACCAATTATTCCTTCTTACGATAAAAAAGGTAGAATTTTATTAGATGGTGGTGCAAATACCGATTTTAAACCAGAACATCTTGTAGAATTTGCGATGTATGCAAGTATTGTTGTCAAAGAAGTATTAAAACGTGAACATCCTACCGTTGCCTTAATCAATATTGGTACCGAAGATAAAAAAGGTAGAGAATTTGATGTAGAGGTTCATGAATTATTAAAAAACCATCCAACATTATCGTTTTATGGCAATATGGAACCTAAAGATGTTGTGATTTCTGAAGCAGACGTTTTCTTAACGGATGGCTTTACAGGAAATATCGTCATGAAAACGATGGAAGGGACAGCCAAAGGTATGTCTATGATATTAAAAAGAGAAATTAAGTCGGGACTCTTTTCTATGATTGGTGCACTATTCATGAAGAAAGCTCTAAAAAACTTGAAACAATCTTTAGATGCTTCAGAGATTGGTGGTGCATTACTTATGGGATTTAACCATATTGTAGTTAAAGCACATGGCTCTTCTGATGGATTTGCATTTAAAAATGCCATTCGACAAGCCAAAGAAATGGCAGAAGCAAACGTCATTCAAAAAGTGAAAGATGCGCTTGAGGCATATCAAGAAAAGGCATGAAAACACTATTTCAAACTTTAAATATACAACCTAATGATATTGAATTATACGAACGTGCACTTACACATGCATCTTATGCAAATGAGCATCAAACACTTAAAAATGAACGCTTAGAGTTTTTAGGAGATGCCGTATTGGGACTTCTAATGACACATTATTTATTTGATCATATGGATGATGATGAAGGTGAAATGTCTAAACGCAAAGCACAATCTGTTTCTGAAGAAGCACTTCTATTATATGCGGGGCATATTGATTTAAAATCTTATTTGCGATTAGGGAAAGGTGAAATGCAAAAAGGCGCGAATCAAGCAATGATTGCAGATGCATTTGAAGCATTACTTGCAGCGATATATCTGGATTTAGGATTTGAAAAAGTAAAACAAGTATTTGATCAAATTGTGATTCCACACTTAAATGAAACATATGGTATGAAAGATTACAAATCCACACTTCAAGAATTTATTCAAAGTGGTGACAAAAGAAATATTAGTTACCATGTATTAGAAGAATCAGGACCTGCGCATAACAAACATTTTAAGATTGTTGTGAAACTTGATAAGCAAATTATACTGGGCCAAGGAGAAGGTTCAACGAAAAAAGAAGCAGAACAACATGCTGCGAAAGATGCATTAGAAAAAGGAAACTATGAAACTAAAAAAAATGGTTGAACGACAACTTGTTCAACTTGAATCACTCATTTTCCAACACCATAAAGCACTTCAAATTACCTCAAATGAGATGATGGTTCTTTTTGCATTGATCGATATTTCTAAAAAAAGAAATACATTTACGATGCAAGCCATTTCGAAAAGAGTGAGTTTAGTACATCAAGATTTAGGCATGATAATCGATGGACTCATAGATAAATCATATGTATTAACATATTTAGATGAAACCACACAAACAAAAGCAAAAGAACTTTTTCATTTAGATGGATTATATTCTAAACTTGAAGAAATGATGGATGCTCAAGAAGAACAGAAATCAAAACCAAGTGATTATCAATTAAAAACAATCATTCAACTACTGGAATCCTATCTAAAGAGATTACTTACCTCAAAAGAATTGCAGGAATTAAGACATTTTATGGATACACAACGTGTTTCTACAGATGTGATCATAGATAGCATTCATCAATTGAGGGAACGTGCATCCATTAAAAATATTGAGAAAATGGTCATACTCTCTAAAAATATACCGAAAGTTGTTGTTGATGAAAAAGTGGACAAAGCATTAGATCATCTATATAAGACAATTAAATGAATAAAATCAATGTCATTTTAAATACCCTTCATGAAATGTATCCTGATGCGCATGTTGAACTCACGCATCAAAGTCATTTTCAACTACTTGTTGCGGTAGTATTAAGTGCTCAAACAACGGATAAGGCTGTTAATAAGGTAACACCAAAATTATTTGAAGTATTTCCAGATGCAAAGGCTTTATCCAAAGCATCTGTACAAGATGTGATACCAATTATAAAAACGATTGGTTTATATCAAAATAAAGCAAAAAACATTGTCTTATTATCTCAACAACTCATGACCCTATATGATGGTATTGTTCCAAATGATAGAGCATCTCTTGAAGCATTACCAGGTGTTGGTAGAAAAACAGCAAATGTTGTTTTAAGCAATGCATTTGATATCCCTGCACTTGCAGTGGATACGCATGTTGAACGCGTCTCGAAACGATTAAGACTCGCTAGAAAAAATGATTCAGTACTTGTTGTTGAACAAAAATTAATGAAAAAATTCCCTAAAAAAAATTGGACAAACCTTCATCATCAACTTATATTTTTTGGACGTTATCATTGCACAGCAAAGCAACCAAAATGTCATGACTGCCCCTTATTTGATATGTGTGTCTATCCTTTAAAACCTAAAAAATAACGTTTTGAGAAAAAAATAAATGGATTTTCATTTGACACCCTTTATACAATAGAGCTAAAAAATAAAGGAGTGTTCCAAATGGAATTCAATGTATATACAATGAAGCATTTCACCAAGCAAAGAAAACACTTGATGGAATCAAACTATCAGTCTTTTGGTGCTGCAATTAAAAGGAAAAGACTAGAAAGAAATATGACACTTGAAGAAAGTGCTGAAAATATTTGCAGCATTTCTTATTTATCAAAGATTGAAAATAGTTTGATAGAACCATCCCCTAAATATTTTTATTTGCTTAAAGAGAGATTTGATTTAAACGATGAACTAACAATTTCAGATCAATTTCATGAACATGTTGAAAGATGTTTAAATTATTTAGTTTTTAAAGATGCAGATGCATTAGAATTGATCAAAACGTTTCAAACATATCCAGATCACATGGGGTTATGGCACGAACTTTTCATGCATGTCTTTGTTGAAAAGCAAGATCAATTTGAACGTCATGCATTATTTACGTTTTTTGATTTGTATGATGATATTGCATTTTTTATTGTGTTGTATGCCTATGCGAAAGATGCAATAAAAAAAGGATATTATCAAGAAGCTTATGATATTGTTTATCCAACATTACAAACACTGATTCATAATGACTTACAAAAGCTTTTATGGCATGTATTGCTCGCAGAAATTGGGGTTCATACGCATAAAGACTACTTATTATTTCATCATAGTGAAAAAGTATATGAACTATTATTAAATTTTCGAATTTATGATACAATTAATCAAATTAAACATTATATGGACAGACGTAGAGAAATGACCTCCATGCAGCCAAATATGCAATCACTTGATATCATTTCTAAACAGTATGTCAGTTATTATTTACAAACATATCATCTTGAATCTTTTGAATTAACACAAGATATCATTTCCGTAATATTAGCTTATTTGAAACATGATGATCGTTTTGAAGATGCAATGGCTTTATTTGATAATGATGAACATATCGTGATTCAATATTTTAAGATATTAGCATATGATCATCATGATTATACTGAAGATTTTTTTAAAACGTATGTATTAAAACAATCTTTAATGAAATATGATTATGTGACCTTGCATTTTCTTCATCACGAAGCGTATCAATTTTTTAATAAATTAAATTATTATAAAGATGCTGCACGAACATTTAAACAATTTTATTTATATAGTCAACAAATGATGCGACGTTAGTTTAAAACTCAAGACGATTGAAGGACCATTATATGAGACTCAAACAATTAATTAAATTAGGAAAAGGATTGTATCATTATATCTTTATCGCAATCGTCTTATTAATATTTAGCAGAATCACCTATTCAATGATTCCTCTTTTTACGCAATACGTGTTAAAGAGATTACTTGAACAACCCGGTATCGGAACAACTTTAGAAGCCTATAACCAAGTCAATTTACCTGCATTTTTTATCAGGTTTTTTGAATCTGCACCCTCATTTTTAGATGAAATTGTATATGTCGCAGGTGTTCTCATAAGCTTACAAATCATGCGTTTTTTATTTCGTTTTATAGAACTTTCAATACGGGGTTATGTGAGACATACAATGGGGCAAAATCTGCGATTAAACATGTATGAACACATACAAAAATTACCATATAAATTCCACAATAATACGGATTCAGGAGATTTGATTCAACGCTCGACATCCGATATTGAAACATCTGTGAACTTTTTATCAAGAACGCTCATGGATATTATATTTCTAGCATCTACGCTTGTATTTGGTGCTTATCAATTATATTTTTTAAATCCGTTATTAACATTCATTTTACTATCCATCATCCCTTTTGTTGGTCTTGCATCCATTGTTTATTTCAGAAAAAACGATAAGATGTATCATGACGTTGAAGAAGCAGAATCTAAAATGATGACGGTGATCCAAGAAAATCTATCGAGTGCACGCATTGTCCGTGCATTTGGAAATGAAGCGTATGAAATTGAAAAATTGCGTGAAAAAAATGATCACCACAGACACATGCGATTACGCACTGGTAAAATCGTTTCTAAGTTTTGGGGAACCATGGATTTTATTGGTATTTCTCAGTATGTACTCGTGATTGTTTTAGGCATTTACTTTATGAATCAAGACCAAATGGACGCAGCACAAATTGCTGCTGCTTTAGGTTTGGTTGGGATGTTAATCTGGCCAATAAGAGGGTTAGGTCATATATTAAATGATTATGCAAAAGCACTTGCTGCATCCAAACGTATTTATGACATCTTAAATTTAGAAACAGAATATGTTAAAAACGGTACATTGACACCGGAGGTCAAAGGGCATATTGTTTTTGAAAATGTTTCCTTTAAATTTGATGATACTGAAAATAAGTTGTTTAAAAATTTAAGTTTTGAAATTTTACCAGGTGAGACGGTAGCATTTATTGGTCGAACGGGTAGTGGAAAATCTACGTTGATGAATATGCTCATGCGGATGTATGAATATCATGATGGTCATATTTATATAGATGGTGTTGAATTAAGAGAGATCGAAAAACATTATTTGCGTTCACATTTAGGCGTTGTCTTACAAGAACCATTTTTGTTTTCAAAAACTGTGTATGATAATATTGCCATTGCTAATAGAAAAGCAGATCGTTCTAAAATAATGATGGCGGCACAAGCAGCATCATTAGAAAAAGACATAAAAACCTTCCAACAAGGTTACGATACAGTTGTTGGGGAAAAAGGAACAACACTCTCTGGTGGACAAAAACAACGTGTAGCCATTGCACGTGTTTTAGTTTCTGAAAAACCCATTTTGATTTTTGATGATGCATTATCAGCAGTGGATACACAAACAGATTTAATGATACGTGAAGCATTATCCAATATGAATGACAAAACAACCACGCTTATTATCACACATCGTATGACAACAGCCAAAGAAGCTGATAAAATTATTGTCATTGAAGATGGTGTCGTTCAAGCTGTAGGCAACCACCAAACACTTTCTAAACAAAAAGGACTTTATCAAGATCTTTGGAATATTCAAGGGAAACTTGAAGAAGAATTCCTAAAAACCATAGAAGAGGGAGGACACAATGATGCAAGATGAATTTGACGGATTAAAAAAAGTCCAACTTTCTACATGGAAACGTGTTATTGATATCGTCTTTCAAAATAAAAAGCATCTTTTTAGATTAGGGCTTTTTATGGCTGGGATTACAACACTTGATATCATATTTCCTCAACTTAATAGATATGCGATCGACGTCTTTTTTATTGAAAGAAATATGTCTACACTGATTCCATTTTTTGTTATTTCGATTCTTGTTGCTTTAGGATTTGGTTTCCTTGTTTGGGCATTTATTAAACAAGCCATATACATAGAAGCAACGGTTTCGCATGAGTTAAGAAGACAAGCATTTCATACATTACAAAAATTATCTTTTAGTTATTTTGATAAGACCCCACAAGGTTGGGTAATGGCAAGAATGACATCAGATGCTTCTCGATTATCTGAAGTGATTTCATGGGGATTGCTTGATATGTTATGGGCATTTTTCTCAATGATATTTATTACTGTTGCATTACTCTTAACGAACTTTAGATTAGGGCTCATTATTGTCACGATTATTCCAATCATGGTGATCGTTTCACAATTTTTTAGAAAGAAAATTTTGACCCAAGAACGTCTTTCTAAAAAACATAATTCTCATGTGACTGCGCAATTTAGTGAGGCATTTTTAGGAGCTAAAACAACAAAAAGTCTTGTGATTGAAACTGAAAACTTCACGGATTTTTATCAATCCACAGGTAAACTTAAACGTGCAGGGATTCGCTCTATTATGCTATCAGCGATGTATACATCTCTATTACTGATCATCGCTTATATTGCAGTTTCTGTAACCATGGTAACAGGAAGTATCGCTGTATTAGATCAAATCATTACTGTAGGGACGCTACAACTTATCATTGCTTATACGATTAACTTTTTTGAACCGATGCTTGTGATTTCAGAAAAAATTGCGGATCTTCAAAATGCACAAGCCTCTGCAGAACGCATTGTGGAATTAATTGAAACAAAACCAGAAATTATCGATCGAAAAAATGTTGAAGACACATATGGGACGTTACTTGAAACTAAAAAAGAAGCTTGGGAATTGATTCAAGGCGATGTCCATTTTAACAATATTTCATTTTATTATAAACAAGGTGAAATCATATTAGATCAATTTAATTTGGAGGTCAAAGTGGGACAAAGTGTTGCACTTGTGGGACATACTGGTTCAGGAAAAACAACACTTATTAATTTATTATCTAGATTTTATGAACCCACCAGTGGTGTCATTGAAATTGATGGCAAAGATTATAAAGATCGAAGTCTTCAATGGCTCCATCAACAACTTGGATATGTTTTACAAAGTCCACAACTATTTTCAACAACCATTAAAGAAAATATTCGATATGGTAAGTTAGGTGCCACAGATGAAGATGTAATTCAAGCATCTAAAGCGATTGGATTACATCCCTTCATTATGTCATTAGAAAAAGGATATGATAGTGAAGTTGGAGAAGGTGGAAATTTATTATCGATTGGACAAAAACAATTGATATCGTTTGCAAGAGCACTCATTGCAAATCCAAGAATATTGATTTTAGATGAAGCAACGTCTTCAATTGATTCAGAATCCGAACTCACGATTCAAGAAGCAACCAAAACGGTCTTAAAAAATAGAACAAGTTTTATTGTCGCCCACCGTTTATCAACAATTGTTGAAGCAGATATGATTATTATGTTAGAAGCGGGTAAGATATTAGAAAAAGGGACGCATCAAGAACTCATTGCAAAAAAAGGACATTACTATCAACTATATAAAAATCAATTTTTTAGTCAAAAAGGACTGATCGAAGATTGGTTAGAAAAATAAAGTAAAAAAACATGTATGACCCTAATATAAGATAAGGAGTCACCATGTTTTTTTTATTGATAAGTTTATTATTGAGTCCTTCCCCAAAAATAACATTTGAATTTCATCATACCATTGTTGAGATGCCTCTTGGCGCAAATCCTTATGATTATGTTGAACTTCCATATGCAAAAGTTTTTGTAGATGGTGTAGAAGATACTGATGCTCGTGTGATTTACGAACGTGGTGTTGAACGTACATTTTTATCAGTGTTGCATACAAAAGAAGTAAAATCTTTTTTTATTAAATATCGTGTGTACGCACCAGAGTATGATTTAACAGAAACTATTACAATACGTTTTAATGTGTCTGATGATATTGCTCCAACGATTACATTACGTCAACCACTTATTTTTGAAGTAGATACACATATCCATTTTTTAGAAATGTTTCAATTTTCAGATAATTATGATGATGTTGAGGACTTAAATATTTATATTTTTGATGCCAACATTAATGTCAATCAAGTTGGAACTTATATACTGACTGTTCATGTTAAAGATCAATCGAATAACGAAACGATTCAACAGTTTTTTGTTGAGTTGAAAGACTTCATTGCACCATCAATTGACCTCTTAAAAGAGATTCAAATTGAAGTGTATGATCATTTAAATATTTTTGATTTTATTAAAGTCAATGATAACCATGATCAAAATCTCATCGTAAATATCATGACGGATGAAGTTGATTTTGATACTTTAGGGACATATGACTTACGTATTTGTGTTTCAGATCAAAGTTTAAATACAACATGCATCGATTCTAAAATAGTTGTGATTGATACCACATCTCCTGAAATTCAAGTGGTAACGTACACACCAATTATTGAAGTACATACCATCTTTGATCAACATGATTTTTATCAATTCATTGTCGATGTTCATGATAATTATGATGCGTTAACCATTCAAGATATTGAAGTTCAAACAGATATTCGACTAGATATTATTGGTCAGTATTACATTACTTACAATATTTCAGATGCATCATTTAATAACACAGAAGTGAGACTTAAAGTTGAAGTAAAAGATACCATCGCACCCATTGTAACGTTGAAAGAACCTCTCATGATGGATGTTTTTAGTAGTTTAAAACCATGGTCAATATATTTCATCATCCAAGATAATCACGATGATGAAACACGTTTAGACATCCGTTTTGAATCTGATGTGGATACATCTATTTTAGGAACGTATACGCTAGAAGTACGTGTGAAAGATGGATCAAAAAACGAAGCGAATTATCTTTTTTTTGTTGAAGTGATAGATCGTGTCGCACCAGAAATTACATTGGATGATGCCATCATTATTACGAATTTTAAACAACCAAATTATACCTCTATCATACCTATTCAAGATAATTATGATCCCTTTAA
>CAXRJA010000083.1:0-27021 GCA_964230965.1 Acholeplasmataceae bacterium
GTTACATGAAATACCATATGCACAAGATGGAAATATGACATATGAACTCATCATTGAAAGAAACAATTCTGATTTAGCCAATACCATAGGAAATTTAGTTAATCGTAGTATAGGTATGGCCATGAAGTATCGAGACGGTCGTATTTCATATCAACCCGATACTTTAGAATCTTCAACAACATTAAAAAACAGCGCGCTTGATGCACTTATTAAAATACGTTCACTTATGGATGATTTGAAAGTTGCAGATGCGCTTGAAGTTGTTGTTGAATTAGCAAGACAAGCAAATAAATACATCGATCTTACGGAACCATTTAAAGTATTTAAAGAAGATTCACAATCAAATATTATTGATGAAATTTTATACCATTTGATTGAAACGTCAAGATTTATTGCTGTTTTATTAACGCCTTTTATACCTGATACATCACAACGTATTTTAGAATTGATTCAAGCAACAAAAAATACATTTGATTCATTACAATCATTTGATGGCACACAAACAATTAAACTGGCAAAACCAGAAGTATTGTTTGAAAGATTTGATTTTGATAAAAAATTAGAGGAGATTATTGGATAATCTATGAAACAAGATTCCTATGGTTGGAGCTTAGAATTTAAACGTATTTTTGCTGTCATATTTTTCACGTTTGTTTATGTAGTCGGTGTTTTATGGTTTATTGAAGCATCTGTTGTACCCATGTATACTGGCGGTGTGTTAGGAATTGCACAGCTTTTTAGGGATACGTTATTTGTCGTTTTTGATCAAACGACAGGGATTGCGTTTTTAGCAACGGTGAATATGATATTAAATATTCCAATACTCATTTTAGGGTGGAAAGGTGTTTCACATCGTTTTACGATTCACACACTCATCTCCATCGTTTTTCAAACATTATTTTTATCACTTATTCCAAGAATAGATTTTGGACTTAGTGAACAAGTGCATGTATTTACTGCTTCTACACTTGGTGGATTACTTATCGGTCTTGGAGCAGGAGGTGCACTTAGATATGGTGCTTCAACAGGTGGTATTGATATTATTGCTCAATATATCTCTTTGAAATCTGGTAAATCTGTGGGGTTTATTTCGCTTGTAGTGAATATCGTTGTTGCGATATTAGGTGCATTTATCATTGGCGGTCAAGTTGGTCCTAGTGGTGTGACAGTTGCAGGTGGTATTATTGTGTCGTATACCATTGTTCGTATTATTGCATCCACCATTGGTTTAGATTTAATCCATACTTCATATCAACATATTTCTGTACAGGTGATTAGTAATCAACATGAAGCAATTGCAGAACAAATCATACATACAATTAGACGGGGTGTCACGTATTTAGAAGCTCAAGGTGCGTATTCAAAATCAAATAAAATGATGATTTATGTGATCATTTCAAGATATGAATTTGAAACCTTATTCAAATTAATTCAACAAATTGATCCGAAGGCATTTATTGTCACAACACCTGTGAGATCTGTATACGGAAACTTCTTAAGAAAAACCATGACTTAGCATGGTTTTTTTGTTGACTTTTGTGCTTTGTTATAGTAAGATTTATAAGGTACAAGTTTTATCCACAATAGCCCTTATAAAAATATAAGGAGAAAAATATGAACACATATATGGCTAAACATGAAACCGTTGAACACCAATGGTTTGTCGTTGATGCTACTGATAAGACCTTAGGACGACTTGCAACTGTAGTTGCTTCTGTCTTAAAAGGTAAACATAAACCTACCTACACTCCTCATGTAGATACAGGTGATTATGTCATTATCATCAATGCAGAAAAGATTCAATTAACTGGAAAAAAATGGGATCAAAAACTTTATTATAAACACAGTGGTTATAGTGGAGGATTAACATCACGCACTGCAAGAGAAACGATGGACAAGTTCCCAACACGTATGGTTGAGAAAGCAGTACAAGGTATGCTACCTCATACAAAATTAGGACGTGCGCAAGCGAAAAAACTATTTGTGTATGCTGGAAGTGAACATAAACATTCTGCACAACAACCCAAGGAATTAGAGGTATAACATGTCAGATAATCAATTTTTAGGCACAGGTCGTCGCAAAAGCAGTGTTGCACGTGTCATCTTGACAAGCGGTAAAGGTGCATTCATCATTAACGGTCGTCCGTTTGAAGAATATATTCCTTCTGCTGCAACTCGTTTAGATGTCACTCAACCACTTGTCTTAACGGAATCTGAAGGAAAATACGATATCACGGTCAATGTATTCGGTGGTGGTCTTACAGGTCAAGCAGGGGCAATTCGATTAGGAATTACGCGTGCATTACTTGAAATCAACCCTGAATTACGTGCAACATTAAAACCAGCAGGACTTATCACACGTGATCCACGCGCGAAAGAACGTAAAAAATATGGTTTGAAAAAAGCACGTCGTGCACCACAATTCTCAAAACGTTAATGCATAGAGAGGACCTAGTGTCCTCTTTATTTTACTAAGAGGGTCTATGAAAATTGCTGTTATTGGTTATTCTGCGAGTGGAAAGTCGACATTTTCAAAAAAACTTTCAGCGCATTATAATATTCCAGTACTCCATATTGATACGATATACTTTAATGAGAATATGACCATCAATGATCGAACAGTCACAGAAGGTCGTATTTTTGACATGATGAAAAAGGATCAATGGATCATTGATGGTACCTATCGATATTTAGCACAAAACCGATTTGAACAAGCAGATCACATCTTTTTATTTATTTTTAGTAGATGGACATGCTTTTTTGGTTTATTAAGACGTTATTTTAAATATAGAAAGAAGCAACGTGATACAATGGCATTAGGTAATCCTGAACGTATTGATCCATCATTTGTTAAGTGGATTTTATGGGATGGAAGAAAAAAAGACACTAAACAATTATTTAAATACTATACAGAAACCTATCAACAAAAAATCACAATTTTTAAAAAAAGAAACGATGTAAAGAAGTACTTACAATCGATCGATTACCAAGGTCCACTTGGTTATACGGGGTAACACATGCAGAAGGTTAGAGTAAGATATGCACCAAGTCCAACTGGATTGTTGCATATTGGAAACGCAAGAAGTGCATTATTTAACTATTTATACGCCAAACATTATGATGGTGATTTTATTGTTAGAATAGAAGATACAGATATAAAAAGAAACGTTGAAGGTGGCGAACAATCTCAATTAGAACTTCTTGAGTGGCTCGGCATCGATATTGATGAATCTCCAATTCATGGCGGTGCTTACGGTCCTTACCGTCAACTTGAAAGACTTGATTTATACACACAATATGCAACACAATTAGTTCGTGATGGTATGGCATATAAAGAAGAAAATGGTGCCATTCGCTTTAAAGTACCAAAAGGTAAGACATATGTATTTGATGATCTTGTTAGAGGACAACTTTCATTTAAGAGTGAAGATGTAGAAGATTGGATTATGGTCAAGGAAAATGGTATTCCTACATATAATTTTGCAGTTGTCGTTGACGATCATCATATGGAGATTAGTCATGTATTTAGAGGTGAAGAACACATCACCAATACACCTAAACAACTCATGGTATATGAAGCATTAGGATTTGATGCACCTAAGTTTGGACACATGACAATTATTGTGAATGAACAAAAGAAAAAACTTTCGAAACGTGATCAAAATGTGATGCAATTTATTTCAGAATACAAAGCTTCTGGATATTTACCAGAAGCAATGTTTAATTTCATTGCATTACTCGGTTGGTCCCCACCAATTGATAAAGAAATTTTATTGAAACAACAATTTATTGACTATTTTGATGGGACAAGATTTGTAAAAGCACCTTCGATGTTTGATAGAGATAAATTAAAATTTATAAATAGTAAATATATCAAATCTTTGAGCGTTGAAGCGTTGAGTCAGTTCATAAAACCTTATTTGATTGCACATCATATAGAAATTAAAAATGATATTTGGTTACAACAATTAACCTCTGTCTTTCAAGAAAGACTCCATTTTATTGAAGAGATTGTGACGTTATATCAAAACTTTTTGAGTCAATCATTTGAATTGAATGAAGATATGGTGTCATTTTTAAAAGAGCATCAACTTCAAAAGCTTATAGAAACATTTAAATTGGAAATAAAAACCATTGATTGGTCTCCTGAAGCGATACAGCAATTAATGAAAGATATATCTGTATCATTAGGAATAAAAGGAAAACCTCTCTTTATGGGATTACGCATTGCAACAACAGCAGAACTACACGGTCCTAGTTTACCGAATATGCTCGCATTGCTACCAAAAGAGACCGTCATATCAAGATTACATGATACTTTAAAATTATGGTGAGGATACATACAATGAAAAAAATATTATTAATGATATTGGTATTTGCATTTGGTTTTACACTTCAAGCATGTAATGATGCAAATACAAACATATCCGCAACAATTGAAATTAATGAAGAAGGCATTCAAATCAATCAAGCAACATTCAATGTGACTGTGTTAGATCCTAATTTTGAAATCACCGGGAATGTTTATATTTATTTATCTAATCGTTTAGTGACAGTGGATACAAAAACATACAGTTCAGTTGACAGTATCCGTGTTGTACAATTTTCAAATTTAACATCCGAAACTGAGTATACGATGGAAATTCAAGCAACTGTTGGACGTGAAACATTAACAGTTGAAACATATACGTTTATGACGCTTGCACAATCGAGTTTAGATATTGAAACACCCGAAGATTTTCTTGCAATGTCTAATAATAGAAGTGGAAATTATGTCCTTAAGAATGATATTGATTTCGCAGGTGTAGAATTTGTTACTCCATTCACGTCGTCTTTTATTGGGTCATTTGAAGGTAATGGATTCACCTTATCTAACATTACCATTACTGAGTCAAGGTTATATAATGGTGTCTTTGGTTATATTTCATCAGGGAAAGTAAATAATGTGGTGATTGACAACTTACAAATAGGCTCTGCTGTAGCTCCAATTCAAACATCCTCGTCAACCAAAACTGGATTTTTAACAGGATATCAAGCCAGTAGTTTATCTGTGATTGAAAATGTCACGATAAAAGATTCTAATATTTATTTGGAATCAGCATCTTCAACATATGTATATGTAGGCGGTATTGCTGGAGAAGCACGTGGACGTATTGAAAATGTCACGATAGAAAATAGTGCCATAACACTAGCCTCTACCTCCAATGCAATTGTAAGACTCGGTGGTGGTATTGGATATGGTTATGAATCTTTAATTTCCTCTAAATTAAACATTCATGTAAATCTATCGTATTCACTTGAAGCTGAGATTTCTACAAGATCTGATAGAAGTTTCTCAATGTATATAGGTGGACTTGTCGGTGATGTAGATCCACAAGCAACCCAAGCAGGTTTATTATCTGAAATGATTTACACTGGGGATATCGTATTATCAAGTGTTGACTATAACACAAATGAAAATGACACATCAAATTATTCTTTATATGTTGGTGGGGCATTTGGTGTTATCAACAGAGGATTTGATCAAATGTATGTTGATGCAAATATTTCATTAACAGTAGATCCAATTGATGTTGCAAACAATGTGACGCAAACACTACGATTTGGTGGTTTTGCAGGGCTTGCGAATACGTATTACGAAGCCTTACAAGTTGTCTTAGAAGGTGGTAAAATGACACTTTCATTTGATCAAGTAAACACACAATCAAGAATCGCATCTTATATTGGATTATCTAGATTGGTTGTGATCGAGGGCTATATATTAAATTCTATGACTTTTGAGGGTGTTGACATAGATACTTCAAAAGATTTAACTGTACTCAATTCCATTCAAAACTTTTTTGAATCTGAATTTATGAATGAGCAATTAAACGTATCATAATGAATCATCAGTTAAAAGTTTATAATACATTAACAAAATCAATTGAAACGTTTATGCCTGTCAAAGATGGGCATGTTTCAATGTATGTATGTGGACCTACTGTGTATAATGATATTCACATTGGGAACGGACGACCTGTCATTTTCTTTGATGTTGTGAGACGGTTTTTATTAGAACTTGGATACCAAGTAACGTACGTATCAAACATCACAGATATAGATGATAAGATTATTGAAAAAGCGAAACAAATAGGCATGTCAGAAGTTCAATTATCTACAGAATATTATGAAGCTTTTAAAACAATGGTAAAAGCTTTAGGTAGCGAATTACCAGATATTATGCCGAAAGCAACCGACTATGTTCAACACATGATTTTATACATCGAAACATTGATTGAAAAAGGGTATGCTTATGAAACAACGTTGGGTGTGTATTTTAGAGTTCACAAAGTTGATACATACGGGTCTTTAAGTCATCAAAACAGAGATGCATTAGAACAAGCAGTAAGAATTGACCTTGATCCAGACAAAGAACATCCAAATGATTTTTCAGTTTGGAAAAAAACTTCTGAAGGATTACACTATGCATCTCCATGGGGAAACGGGAGACCAGGATGGCATACAGAATGTGCTGTTATGAACCAGGAATTATTTCATGGTATGATTGATATTCATGGTGGTGGAAGTGATTTGATGTTTCCGCATCATGAAAATGAACGTGCACAATCAATCGCACTGGATCACCATGGATTGGCAAAATACTGGATGCATAACGCAAGACTTGATGTAGATCAACAGAAAATGAGCAAATCTCTAGGAAATGTTGTTTTAGTAAAAGACTTGAATGATGTCGAAAAGCAAGCATTCAGACTTTTAATTCTTGCGCATCATTACAGACAACCGATTCAATACTCGCATGTTTTATTAAAACAATATATGAAGCATTACGTTGCTTTAAGTAAGAAAATAAGATATACCATGTTAGAGCTTAAAGCTTTAGAAATTTCATCGAATCAAATTGATACTTCATTCAAAGAAGATATCATTTCTGCAATGAGTGATGATTTTCATACACCTACCGTCGTTACAAAAATATTTGAATTACAAAAAACATTAAATAAAAGTCATGATTTTAATGAACAAGCAAAGGTTATAAATACATTTGCATGGCTACTTCCCATGATTGGGATTCATCTTGATTTACATGTAGATGATGATGTTAATATATATTTAGCTTGGCAAAAAGCACGCACAAACAAAGACTTTGATCTCGCGGATACATATCGTCATCAACTTATGGAAAAAGGCTATATTTAATTATTTTTTACTTTTAATTTATATGATTTATGCTATAATTATTTAAAGAGGATTGGCGATGGCTGAAGTTACAAGAAAGACACAAATCAATAAAAAAGACTCTTCTGAAAAACAAAAAGGACCTAAAGTTGTCATTAAAGAAGATCTCATCCAAATGGATAGAGATCCTTTGACATTAGATCCCTCTGTTTCAGCTGATCTAGACAGTTTTAATGAAAGTCAGTTAGTCAAATCTAAAGACGACTTAGTTGTAGAAAGATACAATCCAGATATCAAAGTTGGTCTTTCTAATGAAGATGTTGAATCAAGAATTATGGCGGGACTTTCTAATGTCATGGATTCAGGAAGTTCTAAGAGTGTCTCATCTATTGTCATTGCAAACTTATTCACGTTTTTTAATTTTCTTAACTTTTCAATAGCTGTTTGGTTATTGAGTGTTGGCGCAGAATTTGCAAATTTCTTTTTCTTAGGAGCCGTATCAGCAAACATCGCTATTGGTATTATTCAAGAAATTCGAGCGAAAAAAATGATTGATAAGTTATCATTACTTTCTGCACCAACAGCAAACGTTGTGAGAGATTCAGGTGATTATGAAATTTCAGTATCGAATATTGTCATTGATGATATCTTATATCTAAAATCAGGCAAACAAATCGCAGCAGATTGTGTTGTACGTGAAGGTACATTAGAAGTCAATGAATCACTTTTAACTGGTGAATCTGATCCGATTCTCAAGCGCAAAGGGGATACGTTATATTCTGGTAGTTATGTTGCTTCTGGTTCATGTTATGCACAAGTCACAGCGATAGGTAACGATATTTACATTCAAAAATTAACGTCAAAAGCGAAAGTTTATCAAAAACCAAAATCAGACTTACTTGCATCTTTAAAAATCATTATTCGAACAGTTGCAGGTATTATCGTACCGCTTGCTGGATTATTGTTTTATACAATGACAACCAATACAAACTTAGGATATGAAGATATCGTTAAAGCTACAGCAGGTGCAATGATTGGTATTATTCCTTCAGGGCTATTTTTACTAACAAGTATGGCACTCGCGGTAGGAGTTGTTCGACTTGCTCAAAATAGTACACTTGTTCAAGAGTTATATTGTATAGAGATGCTTGCGCGTGTAGATGTGTTATGTCTTGATAAAACAGGAACAATAACGGATGGTACCATGAGTGTTCACTCGACTGTTGAGTTAGAGCCTTATGATAAATTAAGCACGAAAAATATTGTTTCAGCAATGATTAACGCATTAAACGATACAAATTTAACGTCTCAAGCATTATCAGAACGTTTTGGTACTGCAAAACGCATCAGACATAAAAATACGATTCCGTTTTCAAGTGCGCGAAAATTCTCAGCTGTTGAATTTGAAAGATTTGGGACCTTTGTATTAGGTGCACCTGAATATGTATTAAAAAATCAATACCCTGAAACAATTAAAGTTCAAGTCAATCGTTTTGCAGAAGAAGGCTTTAGACTCTTGTGTATTGCAAGAACAGATGAACCGATTACAGATGATTACACATTCAAATCTTTAACACCAATCTCGCTGATTACAATTGAAGATACTATACGACCGGATGCAGAAGAAACAATCAAATACTTTAAAGAAAATCAAGTTGGAGTCAAAGTGATTTCAGGTGACAATCCAGTCACTGTATCTAAAATTGCGCAACGTGTTGGGATTGTTGATGCAGATAAATACATTAGTTTAGAAGGTCTTTCTGACAAAGACGTCGTGAGAGCAGCAGGTAAATATACAATCTTTGGTCGTGTGTCTCCTGGTCAAAAAAGATTGCTTATTGAATCACTTAAAAATAATGGACACACAGTTGCCATGACCGGTGATGGTGTGAACGATATTTTAGCACTTAAAGAGGCAGACACCTCTGTTGCAATGGCATCCGGAAGTGAAGCTGCAAGAAATGTGTCACACTTAGTATTATTAGATTCTAATTTTTCTTCAATGCCTAAAGTTGTTTCTGAAGGTAGACGTGTCATCAATAATGTTCAAAAAGTTGCGGTATTATTTTTAACAAAAAATATTTTTACATTGTTACTCATTATAATTGCAATTGCGAGACGTGGTGTATATCCTATTCAACCAAGTCAGCTGATTTTAATTGATTATTTGGTTATTGGCATTCCAGCACTCATCTTAGCACTCGAAGCAAATAATAAACGTGTAGAAGGTAATTTCTTACTTAATGTCATTAAAAAAGCTTTACCGGGAGCACTTGTTGTCATGATTAACAGCTTGATTGTTTTTGGACTCGCAAATGTTCTAGGAATGAATCAGCTTCAAACATCTACAATTATTGTCATTTCAGCAACATTTACATCTTTACTCGTTCTACTACGTTTATCTTTACCATTTAATCGTGTCCGTGGAACCTTATATGTACTTATGATTATCGCTTTTGTTGCATCCATTACATTCTTGCCTAGCTTCTTCAACTATGCACCTTTCTTTACACAAGAATATTATCCAGTGGATCCGTTGACAGTGCCACAAATTTTATTACTTCTATCTATTTCTCAAGCGGCATTCCCAATGATGTATATCTTGTCTAATATTACAAGATGGATCAAAGAAGTGATTGCATTGATGATTAACAAAATTTCTGAACTTCAATAATAAAAAGCGCATCATGCGCTTTTTTTAACTCAAATATTTCAAACAAAAATCATTTTTTATTCCATGAATATCATATAATGAGGTAAGCCATGATTATATACGGTAAAAACGTCGTGATTGAAGCTTTGAAAGCAAAACGACCAATATATAAATTGATGATTGATCACAAAATGTCTGATACAACCGTTTTAAAGTATCTCAAGGATGCATCTATTGAAATTGATAAAGTTGACAAAGGTCACCTTAATAACATAACAAATCATGCAGTGCATCAAGGAATTGTTGCTGAAGTAGAACCATATCAATATAAAAAGATTCAAGATATCATTAACATATCTAATGGAAAATTTATAATATTAGATTCAATTGAGGACCCACATAATTTAGGTGCAATCATTAGAACTGCAGATGCGATGGGTGTGGATGCCATCATAATGAGTCAGAAACAACAAGTACCTTTAAATGCGACAGTTGCAAAAGTGTCAACAGGTGCCATTGAATATGTCCCGATTGTTTTAGTTCCTCAACTATTTAAAGGTATTTCTTTATTGAAAGATGCGGGTATTAAAATATATGGCACCGATATGAAAGATGCTGTGTCATATCGAGATGCAAGTTACAAGGGATCTGTTGCCGTCATTCTTGGTAACGAGGGTAAAGGTATCCGAAATTCAATTAAACCATTATGTGATGAAATGATAATGATACCAATGAAAGGACATGTGCAGTCTTTAAATGTCAGTGTAGCAGCTGCACTGATGATGCAATTACTCACACAATAAGATCAGTGTATAAGATCAATGATTATGAAATTATATATTTAATCAAAGATCATTTTCATGAAGATGCTTTTGCATTCATGGTAAAAAAATACGAGAAATTCATTTGGAAAAATATACATTTATTGTATCTTGATGAAGATAACAAATATGATTTTTATCAAGAGAGTATTATCATGTTATATAAAGCCATTCAAACATTCAATGAGCGTTATAATAAAACATTTACAAGATATTTTGAACTCATACTAAAAAGAAGATTGTATGCATTAAAAAAAGAAATCAATAATTACGTATTAAAAGAACCAACGTTTTTTTATCAGCTAGCATCACCATCTACATACAAAGAAGAGATGCATATTCATTTTGATGATGTAAGAAAACAAAAAGTATATGAACTGTATTTTGATAGTCATCGATCCATCAAATATATTTCAGAAACATTGCAATTAAGTAAAAAACAAGTATATAATACTATCTATTTGATTAAACAAAAAATAAAAGAAGAAATTTCTTGAAAATCCTTTTAAAATCGTTGACTCAATGTATGTATCGTGATAAAATACTCATACATTGACCACAGGAGTGGTTTTTTAATGCGTAAAAAAATTATTTTAATTTGTAGTGTATGTCTACATCGGAATTATACAATGACGAAAGCTTCTACAACATCAGATCGTATTCTTATTAGTAAGTATTGTCCGCATTGTAATGCACATACGACTCATAAAGAAACTAAATAGAGGTGTAAATTATGGCAATTAAAGTAAAAGATACAGAAGAAAAATCAAAATTACTTGAAGTTCTTACCAAAGAGTATAAGTGGGAAAATTTATTATTAGGTGTACTTGCGACGGTGTCTGCAGGTCTTGCACTTATGATTATCAGTGGAAATCCATTACTTCAAATTAACCCTAACTTTCCAATTCTTGGAACTGAACCCAATGGAACGATTTTTTCATGGGTTTTACTCGTGATTTCGTTTTTTGGATTAATACTTGTCATTTATCCATTCTTTATTCCTGCGGTACCAGAACTAAAAAAAATTATTTGGCCAACGCGTTCAAAATTTTTAGATCAAGCTGTACGTACAGTGTTATTCTTACTTTTCTTAACACTCGTTATCTTATTATTTAACTTCTTGATTCTTAACTTACTTGGTGGCATTCTATGAGCCAACAAGCTCGTTGGTATATCATTCAAACGTATTCAGGTTATGAAAATTCAGTAAGAGAAGACTTACTGAGACGTGTTGATTCCATGGGTATGAATGATTTCATTTTCTCCGTCATCGTGCCGGAAGAAACGATTATCGAGAAAAAAGATAACGGTAAAGAAAAAGAAAAAATCAAACAATTATACCCTGGGTATGTGTTCGTTGAAATGATCGTTACCGATGAATCTTGGTTTGTTGTGAGAAACACACCAAGGGTGACAGGTTTCTTAGGATCTTCAGGTGGTGGGACAAAACCTGTGCCACTTGCACCAGAAGAAATTAAACAAATCTTACTCAAAATAGGTGTTATTTCTAAACCTAAATATGATCAATTACTTGATAAATACGTTGAGATTTTATCAGGTGCATATCAAGGTATTAAAGGGAAAGTATCCGATGTTGATAATGATCAAGCAAAAGTTGTTGTTGAAATTGACCTCTTTGGTCGTGCAACACCAACTGAAATTGATGCTCACGAAGTGAAAGTTGTCGAATACTAGGAATTTTCGTTGACAACCACCTAGTTTCGTGATAATATAGCTTCGCATGCTTTAAAAACACACCATAGTGGAAGACATTGTCAAACCACAAACTTATGTAAAAGAAGGAGGATGTGTTCATGGCTAAAAAAGTTGTTAAACAATTAAAGCTACAAATTCAAGCAGGAAAAGCAAACCCGGCGCCACCAGTTGGTCCGGCACTAGGTCAAGCACAAGTAAATATTCCAGCCTTTTGTTCTCAATTCAATGAAGCAACAAAAGATCAAATGGGATATATGATTCCTGTTGTCATCTCAGTGTATGATGATCGTACGTTTTCTTTTGTAACAAAAACACCACCAGCAAGTGATTTACTTAAAAAAGCAGCAAACATTTCTAAAGGTGCAAGTAACGCACTTAAAGAAAAAGTGGGGTCTGTTACGAAAGCTCAATTACGTGAAATTGCTGAACTGAAAATGCGTGATTTAAATGCATACGATGTTGAAGCAGCAATGAACATTATTGCGGGCTCTGCGCGCAATATGGGTATTACTATAAAAGATTAATGGATCTAAATTGTGGGAGGATATCCCGCTAGACCACATTTTAGGAGGAATAGCATGAAAAGAGGTAAGAAATACCTTGAAGCCGCAAAACTCTATGACAAAAATACACTTTATGTTGTAGAAGAAGCGTTAAGCTTAGTTAAAAAGACGTCATTCACAAAATTTGACGCATCTATAGAAGTCGCATTTAGACTAAATCTTGACCCTCGTCAAGCAGATCAAAATTTAAGAGGTGCCATTGTCTTACCACATGGTACAGGTAAAACTCAACGTGTTGTTGTTATTGCAGAAGGCGAAAAAATAAAAGAAGCTGAAGCAGCTGGTGCTGACCGTGCTGGAGATAACGAAATAATCGAAGATATTTCTAAAGGCTGGTTAGATTTTGATGTCTTAGTAGCAACACCATCCATGATGGGTAAACTTGGAAAATTAGGACGTGTATTAGGACCTAAAGGTTTAATGCCAAACCCTAAAACAGGAACCGTTACAATGGATGTTGCGAAAGCTGTTGAAGAAATTAAAAATGGTAAAATTGAATACCGTACAGATAAAGTCGGAAATATTCATGCACCCATCGGTAAAGTATCTTTTGATGTTCAAAAATTAAACGATAACTTACATACACTTTATCAACAACTTATGAGAATTAAACCAAACACCGTCAAAGGGACATACGTGAAAAACATTACGGTATCTTCTTCAATGGGACCTGGTATTAAAGTACTAGAAGATTCACTAAAATCATAATTTAAATTGAATCAAAACCAAAGACAGTAGGGGCGAAAGCTTAATGTCCTACCGAGGCAAACATAACAAACTTTGAACTCTTTGGTTTTTGACGAAAAAAAATTAAAGAGTTTTATTTATACTACAAGGAGGAAATGATGAGAGACATACTTGTTAAAAAACAACAAGCAGTAGATGAACTTGCAGAAAAAATGCAAACCGCAGTATCACTGGTTGCATTTGATTATCCTGGTTTAACTGTAGCAGAATTTACAGAGTTACGTATTCAATTAAAACAAGCTGGTTGTGATGCAAAAGTATATAAAAACAACATTGCAAGGCGTGCTGCATTAAAAGCCGGTTTTAATGAATTATCGGATATCTTTACAGGTCCAAAAGCGATCGCAATAAGTTATCAAGATGCTGTAGCACCAGCAAAAATCTTAAATGATTTTGCTAAAACACATCCTCAAGTTGTGTTAAATGCATCAATCGTAGAAGGCGGCTTCTTAAATGATGCAGATACAAAAGTACTAGCAAACATCCCACCAAGAGAAGTGTTACTCACACAACTCGCAGTTGGATTATTGCAACCAGTAAGAGAATTAGCGGTTGGTCTTAATATGATCAACGAAGAAGCATAAAAAATAAAAAAGGAGAAATTAAATCATGGCAAAATTAACAAAACAAGCATTTGTAGATGCATTAAAAGAAATGTCTTTATTAGAAATTAAAGAACTCGTAGAAGGGTTAAAAGAAGAATTTGGAATTGATCCAACTGCAGTTGCTGCTGCACCAGCAGCTGGTGGCGCAAGTGAAGCTGCTGCTGAAAAATCAGAATTTGATGTCATCTTAAAAACATTTGGTTCAAACAAAATTGCAGTGATCAAAGTTGTTCGTACAGCAACAGGGCTTGGTCTTGCAGATGCGAAAACATTAGCTGAAACAGCTGATGCAGTGATCAAACAAGGTCTCAAGAAAGAAGATGCAGAAGCACTTAAAGCTGAATTAGAAGAAGCTGGTGCAACTGTTGAACTTAAATAATCGCGGTTAATAGTTACACTCAAAACCTAAGACGATATGAACGTCTTGGGTTTTTTGTCCGTTAAATTTATGTCGCATTATCATCAATTTGATAAAAAATTAAAGAGCCTAGAAAAGCAAATATCATACCATTTTAACAACCTTACGTTTTCATTCATTACAGATCATGGCGTTTTTTCTATGGATCATATCGATCACGGTAGTAATGTTTTATTACATGCAATTGATATTAATGATTATAGTCACATTTTAGATGTAGGGTGTGGTTATGGTGTTTTAGGTTGCGTCTTAAAAACGTTGTACTCTAAAGCAAATGTCACAATGTTTGATGTGAATCCAAGAGCAGTCGCTTTAGCAAAAAAGAACACGGCACACTTAGAAGATGTCGTTGTGGTTGAATCTGATTTTGTCCCTGAAGGATTATATGACTTAGTTGTGATGAATCCGCCAATCAGAGCAGGCAAAAAAGTGATTTTTGATTTATATACACAAATCTATCGACATATGACGTCAGAAGGCACGCTTTATATCGTGATTAGTAAACGACACGGTGCCCCTTCTCATCAAACATTTTTAAAGACCATGTTTGATGAAGTCAATAGAGTTGAAAAATCAAAAGGCTATGATGTTTACAAAGCAATTAAATATTGACAATTTGCTATTTTATATGATAATATTATAAAATGCGAAAAGTTGTTTTCTACCACGATTCATCAATTAAATTTTATATTTTTTAGGAGAGTGACCCTATGGGATATCGCGTAGTTCAATACGGTAAAAAGGCTTCAAGAAGAAATTATTCTAGAATGCGTTATGATATAGATTTACCAAACTTGATCGAAATCCAAACGAACTCGTTTGAATGGTTCTTGAAAGATGGTATTAAAGAATTACTTCAAGATATTTCACCAATTGAAGCACACAATGGTGATATGAAACTTCATTTTGAAGAACACGAACTTACAGAACCTAAGTATCATGTTCAAGATTCCAAAAAACGAGACATTAACTATGCTAAACAACTATCTGTTAAAGTCAAATTAGAAAATGTTTTAACAGGTGAAGTAAGAGAAAACAAAGTCTTAATGGCTGAAATCCCGGTGATGACACCAACGGGAACTTTTGTCATTAATGGGGCAGAACGTGTTGTTGTATCACAAATTATTCGTTCTGCTGGTGCATATTATACAAGCGCCATTGATAAAAAATTAAATCAATTACGCTACACAGCGCAAATCATTCCTACACGTGGTGCGTGGTTAGAAATGGAAATGGGTTCTAAAGATATCTTATATACCAAATTAGATCGTTCTAAAAAAGTACCAATGACGACATTTATGCGTGCCATTGGCTTAGGTAAGAAAAAAGATATATATGATATTTTTGGGAAATCGGATTATTTAGATTCAACATTTGTCAAAGATGAAACTAAAAATAGTGATGAAGCTATTGTTGAAGTTTACGCGAAATTAAGACAAGGTGAAAAAGTCCCAGCAGATGCTGCGCGTGAATTTATTCGTATGCGTTTATTTGATCGTAGACGTTATGATTTAGCTGCGGTAGGTCGTTACAAGTTCAATAGAAAACTTGATGCACTTGCACGTGTTTTAGATACAACTCTTGCACAAGATGTAGTAGATCCTAAAACAGGTAAAGTCATTGTTAAAGAAGATACTTTAATTACAAAAGAAGTCTTGCAATTACTCAAAGATAACCGCTATTTGTTAAGAAAAGAAATTATTGAAAAAGAATACTCATTACAAAATGAATTACCAGATGAAATTTTAGCAGATCGTTTACCAGATGGTGGTGATGTGTTATTTACGAAAGAAAAAATTACGAACTTAAGAACAGGTGAAGTATTAGTAGAGAAAAATACACCTGTGACTGAAGACATTATTGGCATACTAAGAAGAAACCGTCAATCTTTAGATGAAAAAGTGATCAAATTTTTCTTAGGTAGAGATATTTATGAAAAAGATGGTGATCGACACGGTGTTGTTGTTGAAATGCTTGATGTCAATGTTAAAGTTGATGATTCTGATAAAACTAAAGTTGTAAGAGTTGTAGGTAACGATCAATCAGAAACTGCAGAACACATAACTGTTTCTGATATGATTGCATCATTAAGCTATTACTTAAACTTATATGAGGGTATCGGAGAAGTAGATGATATTGACCATTTAGGGAATCGTCGTCTAAGACTCATTGGTGAATTACTAAAGAATCAATTTAGAATTGGTTTAGCACGTGCAGAAAAAAATATTAAAGACAAAATGTCTACAACTGTATTTAGTGAAGCAACACCTGCACAAATCATTAATATGACACCACTTGCAGGTGCTATTAAAACATTCTTTGGGTCTTCACAATTATCTCAATTCATGGACCAAATTAATCCACTTGCAGAATTGACACAAAAAAGACGTGTATCTGCATTAGGTACCGGCGGGTTAGCACGTGATCGTGCTGGTGTTGAAGTTCGTGACGTACACAACTCTCACTACGGTAGAATTTGTCCAATTGAAACACCAGAAGGACCTTCCATTGGATTGATTTCATCACTTGCGACATATGGTCGTGTGGATCAATATGGTTTTATTCAAACACCATATCTCATGGTTGAACATAAAAAAGATGGTTTTTATGTGTCGAATGAATATAGATATCTAACAGCAGATGAAGAATACCACGAAGTGATTGCTTCTGCAGCATCTAAATTAGATGAAAAAGGAAGATTTTCAGATGATAAAGTGATTGGACGTCATCGTGGTGAAACATCGATGTTTGAAGTTGACCAAGTAACATTTATGGACGTTTCTCCTAAACAAATTGTTTCGGTAGCAACATCCACGATTCCATTCTTGGAACATGACGATGCGTCTCGTGCCCTCATGGGAGCAAACATGCAACGTCAAGCGGTACCCCTACTCATTCCTGAAGCACCAATTGTTGGTACAGGAATTGAACATCGTGCGGCGAAAGATTCAGGTGCAGTCGTTGTTTCTAAAACGTCTGGATTTGTAACATATTCAGATTCAAAGCATATTAAAGTAACATCAGAACCAGTAAATACTGTAAAAGTTGGACGCTCTACGCTCTTTACTAAAGGTGAGCCTTTTACATTTGATATTGCAAACAAACTTGTTGAAAAAGGTGTAGATACAACAACCGACCATAAATTGATTCGATTCTTTAGATCCAATCAAGATACGATGATCTTACAAAAACCAATTGTTAAAACAGGTGAATTTGTAGATGCTGGAGATATTTTAGCTGACGGTCCATCCACATTTAAAGGAGAACTTGCTTTAGGGCGTAATGTTACTATTGCATTTATGACTTGGGAAGGTTACAACTATGAAGATGCGATCATTTTATCAGAAGACTTAGTGTCTGAAGATGTCTATACATCTATTCATATTAGTGAATATGAAATTGAAACACGAGAACTAAAAACTGGTTCCGGTAAAGAAGAGTTTACAAGAGAAGTACCAAATGTTGGTTTAGATGCCTTACGTAACTTAGATGAAAGAGGAATTATTATTCCTGGTTCAGAAGTAAAAGAAGGCGATATCTTAGTTGGTAAAATCACACCGAAAGGTATGTTTGAACCAAGCCCATCCGAAAAACTTATCCATGCTGTTATTGGTGAAAAATCTAGAGAGTATCGCGATTCGTCACTACGTGTACCTCATGGAGGTGGTGGGATTGTTCAAAGTGTCCAAATCCTTACGAAAAAGGATGGTGTCTTACCTTCTGGCGTTACAGAAAATATTCGAGTATATGTTGTTCAAAAGCGTAAAATTTCTGAAGGTGATAAGATGGCAGGTCGCCATGGAAATAAAGGTGTTATCTCAAGAATTTTACCAAGAGAAGATATGCCTTACATGGCAGATGGTACACCTGTAGATATCATGCTTAACCCATTAGGGGTACCTTCGCGTATGAATATTGGACAAGTCCTTGAAATACACTTGGGATTAGCGGCTAAAAAATTAGGTGTGAATATTGCAACACCAGTTTTTGACGGTGTTGATGATGATGACTTAAATGCCATTATTGCAGAAGCAGGACTTGATGCAGATGGAAAAACACAACTCTACGACGGACGCACTGGACAACCATTTGAAAATAGAATTTCAGTGGGTGTTATGTATATGATTAAACTATCTCACATGGTTGAAGATAAACTTCATGCAAGAAGCGTTGGACCATACACACTTGTAACCCAGCAACCTATGGGTGGTAAAGCCCAAAATGGTGGACAACGTTTTGGTGAGATGGAAGTGTGGGCACTGTATGCATATGGTGCTGCACACACACTACAAGAAATGCTAACCATTAAATCTGATGACATGATTGGACGTAACAGAGTATACTCTGCAATTACCCAAGACAAACCTATTCCAGAAGCATCCATACCAGAGTCATTTAGAGTACTCACAAGAGAACTTCAAGCACTCGGATTATATGTAGAACTTATTGATGAACATTCTGGAGAAAATGAAGTTGTCAAGTCACTTGTTGATCTTGGTGGAGGATCAAAACTTAAAGGAGGCTTCCGTTAATGGCAAAAGAAAAATTAACATTAAAAGTTGAATCACTTAAACTGTCAGAAGAAGCATTAACGCAGCTCAAACTTTCAGGGATTGATCAACTTGAAGATTTTAATACATTTTCAATTAAAGAACTCAAATTACTACTTGCTGAAGCATTCGAAGAAATTACCTCTGTATTAAGACGATATTCTTTACCACGTCCACTTGAAAACATGGGTGTTTCAGGTGAAACGGTTGATCGACTTCGTGCAAACAACATGGAAGATTTAGTCGATGTCTTAGAATTTGATCGTCACCTTTTATATCATATCTTTGAAGATGATTCTATTTTGAGAGAAGAAATGAATGGTGTCTTAAAGTTTTATGGATTTGACCCACTTCATGAACATCATCATACAGATGGTAATGAAGATGAAGTAGACATTGATTCACTTAAAGATTTAGTAACGATACCTTCTGACCCTGTAAAAATGATTGACGTACAAGCACGTATCAATCAAGGTAACAAGGTTGTTAAAGAAGGTGTTGCCAAAACATACTCACATTTAAAAATACGCATCGCATCTCCTGATGAAATTAGACAATGGTCTTATGGAGAAGTGAAAACACATGAAACCATTAACTATAGAACATCTAAACCTGAAGAAGGCGGGTTGTTTTGTGAACGCATTTTTGGACCTACAAGAGACTACCAATGTGCATGTGGTAAAAAACAAAGCGGAAATAAAGGTCAAGTTTGTTCAAAATGTGGGATTGAAATTACGGAATCTAAAGTACGTCGTGAACGTATGGGACACATTGAACTTGAAGCACCGATCGTACACACTTGGTATTTAAAGAACTCACCCTCAAGACTTGCGATTTTGTTAGGCATTAAAGCAAAACAACTTGAAGAAGTTGTGTATCATGCATCTTATATCGTGACGGATCCTGGAACTGCACCTCTTTCTAAAAAACAAATTTTATCAGAACAAGATTTTTCACGATTAAGTGAAGAATACTATCATAAGTTTACAGCACTTACTGGTGCTGAGGCGGTTAAAATTTTACTTCAAGAGTTAGACTTAGATAAAGAGGTAAGAATCTTAAGACGTAAATTAAAAACTGCATCTAAACAAAAACGCGATAAAATTACTAAACGTTTAGAAGTTGTAGAAGCATTCAATAACTCAGATAATAAACCTGAGTGGATGGTCATGGATGTTATTCCAGTCATTCCACCAGATTTAAGACCAATGGTACCTCTTGATGGAGGACGCTTTGCAACAACAGATTTAAATGACTTATATCGTAGAATTTTAAATAGAAATAATCGTTTGAAAAAACAAAAAGAACAAATGGCACCTCGATTAATTACTAAAAACGAAAAACGTATGCTTCAAGAAGCTGCAGATGCATTATTTGATAATGCAAAACGTGGTAAAAAAGCAGCTGTTGAACGTAATCGACACTTAAAATCACTTTCGGATTTACTACGTGGAAAACAAGGTCGTTTCCGTCAAAACTTACTTGGTAAACGTGTAGACTATTCTGGACGTTCGGTGATTATTGTTGGTCCAGACTTAGAGATGTATCAATGTGGTATTCCACGTGAAATGGCAATTACCTTATTCAAACCATTTGTTTTAAGAGAACTTCAGAAGTTATCTGGTGATGATGCCAATGCGAAGAAAAACGCTAATTCAAAATATGAACGTATGGATGATGATGTTTGGACAGCATTAGAAAAAGTTGTTAAAGAACATCCTGTATTACTGAACCGTGCACCAACGCTTCATAGACTTGGAATTCAAGCATTTGAACCTAAATTGATCGATGGGAAAGCGATTCGTTTACATCCACTTGTTACACCTGCATTTAATGCCGATTTTGATGGTGACCAAATGGCTGTTCACGTCCCACTTTCAAACGAAGCTCAAGCAGAAGCTCGACTACTCATGCTTGCTTCCAATAACATTCTTAACCCTAAAGATGGTAAGCCTGTTGTTACACCTTCACAAGATATGGTTTTAGGAAACTATTACTTAACGATTGAAGAAACAAAAGATAAACCATTTAGTGGCTTTAAAGCAAAACAAAGAAAAGTGTCTCACCTAGAAAAACACAAATACGAAGGACATTTCTTCTCTAATTTTGAAGAAGCACAACTTGCATATGAAGATGGATTTATCCAACTTCATACAAGAATTATTATTGATCCAAAATCAATGGATCAAATGTTCAAATCTGAACAAAAACAACAATATTTAGTCACCACTTTTGGGAAACTTATTTTCAACCAAATCTTACCACCTAATTTCCCATATCTAAATGAACCGTCAGATAACAACTTAGAACGTGGGACACCAGATATTTACTTTATTAAAAAAGGTGTCAATCCAAAAGATGTTTTAAAAGATATTCCTGTACCGGGTCCATTTACAAAAAAATTCTTATCTAAAATTATTGCTCAAGTATTTAAAAAACTTCACATTAGTGAAACATCAAAAATGCTTGACCGCTTAAAAGATTTAGGATTTAAATATTCAACTGTTTCTGGTATTACCGTATCTTTTGCAGATATTAATGTATTTTCTAAAAAAGAAGATATGTTATCTGAAACAAGAGAAACGATTGATCAAGTACTTGAATGGCATGATGATGGATTACTTACAGGTGAAGAACGTCGTAAACTTATCATTCAAACTTGGGAAAAAGCGCTTAAAACCATTCAAGACAATGTCATGGATGAGTTTGATACAGACAATAACTTATTTATGATGAGTGATTCAGGTGCACGTGGTAGTTTAAACAACTTCGTTCAGCTTGTCGGTATGCGTGGACTGATGAATAATCCTAAAGGTGAAACCATTGAAGTCCCTGTACAAGCATCCTTTAGAGAAGGTCTTACTGTGTCTGAGTTCTTTATTTCAACGCATGGTGCGCGTAAAGGGTCTACCGATACTGCCTTAAAAACAGCAGAGTCAGGGTATTTAACAAGACGTCTTGTAGACGTGTCTCAAGATGTGATTGTTGTTGATGATGATTGTGGTACGGAACGTGGTATCGTGATGCGTCCAATCACATCAGAAAAAGATGAAACCAAAATTATTGTGCCTCTTTATGATCGCATCGTTGGACGTTATTCTAGTAAAGCTATTGAAAAACCTAAAGGTAAAGGGCTCTTATTAGAAAAAAATCAACTCATTACAGATGAAGTTGCGGCAGACATTATTGCTGCTGGTATTGATGAAGTTGAGATTCGTTCGAATTTAACATGTCACTCTGAAAATGGTGTATGTGCGAAGTGTTACGGAAGAAACTTAGCATCCAATATGCCGGTTGAAGTTGGTGAAGCCGTTGGTGTTATTGCAGCTCAGTCCATTGGTGAACCAGGAACTCAGTTAACGATGAGAACCTTCCATACCGGTGGGGTTGCATCCGCATCGGATATTACACAAGGTTTACCGCGTATTCAAGAATTATTTGAAGCACGTAATCCAAAAGGTAAAGCTGTGATCAGTGAAGTTGAAGGAAAAGTTCAATTGATTGAACGATTGAGAAGTGGATTTTCTACAGTCACGATTTTAGATAAAAATGAAAAAGAGTATAAATATACAATTGATCCAAATGTAGATGTGCTTGTTCGTAAGAATCAAGTTGTCAAACCAGGACAACGTTTAACATTAGGTTCAATTCATCCGAAAGAATTATTACGTATTGTTTCTACCGAAGCATCAGCGAAATACATTCTTGAAGAAGTTCAAAAAGTGTATCGTGCACAAAATGTTGAAATTTCTGATAAGCACGTAGAACTAATTATTCGTCAAATGTTACGTCGTATTTACGTTGTTACGGAAGGTGAAACAACATTACTTCCTGGTGTAGAAGTTTCCGTATCTGAATTTAGTCGTGCCAATATGCAAGCCTTTAAAGAAGGTAAACAACTTGCTGTTGGACGTCCATTATTATTAGGAATTACACGTGCCTCATTAAGAAGTGATTCATTCTTATCTGCAGCATCATTCCAAGAAACGACTCGTATTCTTACTGATGCGGCCATTAAAGGAAAATTCGACCGATTACATGGTCTTAAAGAAAATGTGATTATTGGTGGTTTAATTCCTGCTGGTACGGGTATCTTAAAAGAATCAAGGTTTTCTTATGATTCCGCATTCACCACCGAAAAAGAAGATGAAGAGATAGAATAAAAGTAGCGAAAGCTACTTTTTTCTTGTATTTGTTGTGGAATACCTGACATAAATATAGTCACTTTTTAAGACTTTTTTAAAATATTTAGTATAATAGATTTATCGATTCTTTAGAAAAAAGAATTAAAGGAGTTTTTAATGGATATCTTTAAAAAATGTGATGATTATATAACAGCAGATGTAGCGAAAGAACAAGGATATTATCCTTATTTCCACGAACTTACCTCAAAGCAAGATACAGAAGTTGTGATGGAAGGCAACCATGTGGTGATGATAGGGTCAAATAACTATTTAGGCCTTACCTCACATAAAGATGTTGTGAAAGCATCACTAAAAGCAACCAAAAAATATGGATCAGGTGTTTCTGGGTCTAGGTTTTTAAATGGGACACTTAATTTGCATGTCGAATTAGAGAGACAACTTGCTGAATTTGTTGGTATGGAAGATGCCACAATTTTTGCTTCAGGATTTCAAAGTAATCTCGGGATTATTTCTGCGATTGCTGGAAGAAATGATATTATTTTTTCTGATAAGGAAAATCATGCGTCTATTTATGATGGGATGAAGTTATCTTATGCTGAAGTCGTAAGATATAACCATAATGATATGGACGATTTAGAAGCTAAAATTATTAAAACAAAAAAACAATTGGAAGAGAAAAACATTGAAAAAGGTATGATTGTTATTACAGACGGTGTTTTCTCTATGACAGGCGATCTTTGTGACTTACCTAAAATCATTGAATTAAAGAAAAAATATAACATACGTGTGATGGTTGATGATGCACACGGATTTGGTGTCATGGGTGCTAAAGGTAAAGGGACACATGAACACTTTGATTTAATGAAAGAAGTCGATATTGTGATGGGAACATTTTCAAAATCACTTGCGAGTTTAGGAGGATATGTTGCATCTTCAAACCGTGTTATTAATTACATTCGACATAATTCAAGACCTTATATATTTTCAGCAGCAATTCCACCTGCCAATACTGCAGCGGCACTAGCGGCACTAAAGATATTAAAAAAAGAACCTGAACGTGTAAAAAATTTAAGAGATATTACAAACTATATGCGTCAACAATTAAAAGCACATGGCGTTGATTTTAGAGAAACAAATGATCAATCACCCATTATCCCGATTTATACATATCTTCCAAAACGTACGATGGTTGCATGTAATATGTTATTTGAACGTGGTGTGTATGTAAATCCAGTATTACCACCGGCAACACCTGTGGGAGAGTGTTTAATCCGCACAAGTTATACATCTACACATACAAAAAAACAAATGGATAAAGTTGTCGGTATTATTGCAGACGTCCTTAACGAACTGAAGGATCTTCAAGAATAATGGTTGTTGTTGTAACGGGGGCATCTTCAGGTATAGGAAAAGCAATTTGTGAACTTTTAGGCAATAAAGGCCATCAAGTCTATGGATTTTCTAGAAGAAAAGTTCATGAAGAATCGTTTATTTCGATGCAAGTAGATGTTACAAACAAAGAACAGATTGAAAAAGCATTTGAAATGATATATGAAAAAGAACAATCGATACACGCTGTCATTAATAACGCTGGTATGGGTATTTCAGGTAGTATCGAAGATACAGAACTGATGGATGCCAAATCCATGTTTGATGTGAATTTTTTTGGTGCTTTTGAAGTCATTCAAGTTGCATTACCTTATTTAAGGAAAGAACAACGATCAAAAATTATTAACATCACATCACTTGCTGGTGTATTTCCGATTCCTTTTCAAGCCTTTTATTCGTCATCTAAAGCGGCATTAAATAATTTTACCTGGGCACTTCAAAATGAAGTCAAGCCATTTGGCATTTCTGTTTGTGCACTCATGCCAGGGGATGTGAAAACAGGATTTACAGCACATAGAAAGAAAAACACTCAGATAACAATTGAGTATGGTGCAAGAGTCAAGAAATCTGTTGCAGCCATGGAAAAAGACGAACAAAATGGTATGCATCCAGGTGCCATTGCAAACAAAGTGGCATCTTTGATTAAAAAGAAAAAAATGCCGATACAAGTTACTGTTGGATTTCAATATAAAGTATTACTTTTTATTAAACGTTTCGTGTCAGCTACACTCGCAAATAAGATCTTAGGATCGATGTATGGATTTTTTAAGCTAAAATAAGCCAAAAACTTGACTTATTGGTGAACCTATAATAAAATACAATTGCTGTGAAAAAAACACACCAATGATAAATAAAATATTTGGCTTATCTAAGCCAAATATTATTTTGAAAAGAAAAATGAAACACATGGATATGTGTAAAGAAAGGAGATCCAATGCCTACAATCGCACAACTCGTACGCAACGGACGCACCAATAAAACTTATAAATCTAAATCTCCAGCACTTGGATACGGATTTAATGCGTTACAAAAAACAGAACGTAATTATAGTTCTCCACAAAAACGTGGTGTTTGTACCCGTGTAACAACGATGACACCGAAGAAACCGAACTCTGCATTACGAAAGTATGCCCGTGTACGTTTATCTAACGGTACTGAAGTAACTGCATACATTCCAGGAATCGGACACACACTACAAGAGCACAGTGTTGTACTCATTCGTGGTGGACGTGTAAAAGACTTACCAGGTGTACGTTATCACATTGTTCGTGGAACATTAGATGCAACTGGTGTTCAAAACCGTAAACAAGCCCGTAGTAAATATGGCGCAAAACGCCCAAAATAAAATAAATTATAGAAATTAAAAGAAAGATGGTGATGATATGCCTCGTAAAGGCCATATCGCTAGACGTGATGTGTTACCTGATCCAATTTATCAATCAAAATTGGTCACAAGAATTGTAAACACAATCATGCTAGATGGTAAAAAAGGGACTGCTCAAAGCATCTTATATGGTGCGTTTAACCGCGTCAAAGAAGCTACTGGCAGAGAACCTATTGAAGTATTTAATGAAGCTTTAAATAATATTTCACCGGTTATAGAAGTACGTTCAAGACGTGTCGGTGGACAAAATTATCAAGTGCCGGTTGAAGTCAGAGCATCTCGTAAACAAACATTAGGTTTAAGATGGTTGATTCAATATGCACGTTTAAGAAACGAAAAAACGATGGAAGAGCGTTTGGCAAAAGAAATTCTTGATGCTTCTCAAGGATTAGGTGCTGCTGTTAAAAAACGTGATGATGTCCATCGTATGGCTGAAGCAAATAAAGCTTTCGCACATTACCGTTGGTAGAAGGAGCTTAGAATGTCACGACAATACCCATTAGAACGTACTCGTAATATTGGTATTATGGCGCACATTGATGCCGGAAAAACAACAACAACTGAACGTATTTTATATCACACAGGTCGTATCCATAAAATTGGTGAAGTTCACTATGGTGCTGCAACGATGGACTGGATGGCACAAGAACAAGAACGTGGAATTACTATTACATCTGCAGCAACCACTGCTTTTTGGAATGATCATAGAATTAATATTATAGACACACCTGGTCACGTTGATTTTACTATTGAAGTAGAGAGATCTTTAAAAGTTTTAGACGGTGCAGTAGCAGTATTTGACGGGGTTGCTGGTGTTGAACCGCAATCAGAAACAGTATGGAGGCAGGCTGATA
>CAXRJA010000084.1:0-12184 GCA_964230965.1 Acholeplasmataceae bacterium
ATCCCTGGTGAAAAAGCTGCTCTTAAACACTTACACGCCTACTTATTTGAAAAACAACTTGCTAAGACATATAAAGAAACTCGAAATGGTATGCTTTTATTCAATGATTCAACAAAGTTTTCAGCCTATTTAGCGACAGGTACATTATCCGTAAGAAAAATTATGAATCAACTCATGTTATATGAAAAGACACATACAAAAAATGAGTCAACTTACTGGATTTATTTTGAATTGTTATGGCGTGATTATTTTTATTATGCACATCTTCAACATGGTGATTGTATATTTACAGAAAATGGATTAGGTAATAGACATTCTATAAGTAAAAACCCCACACTCATTCAAGCATGGATGCAAGGTAATACAGGCTATCCCTTAATTGATGCAAATATGAGACAATTGAATCAAACAGGATTTATGTCCAATAGAGGTCGTCAAAACGTTGCCAATTTTTTTACAAAATTTTTAAAACAAGATTGGCGTATTGGAGCTAATTATTTTGAATCAAAACTGATTGATTATGATGTTTCTTCTAATACACTTAACTGGTTATATGCGTCCGGATTAGGCAATGATCCGAGAGAAAATAGAATGTTTAACTACATCACACAAGGTGAACGATATGATAAGCATTGTCATTTTGTTGACACTTATTTACCTGAACTAAAACATCTTCCAAATCATTTAAAATATAAAGTAAGTGAACTGAGTGAAAAAGAACGTCAAAACTTTAACATCCATGCATATCCAAAACCAATCAAGAGGTTTTATAATAAATGAAAACATTGCTTTTATTTCCTTTTCAATTGAATCAAATATATATTTCAGAACTCGTTAATGATTTTAAAAACATCATTGTTTTTGATCACCTATCTTTTTACACGCGATATAAATTTCATAAAAAACGCATTGCTTTGCATAGAAGTGCACTCCTCCATTTTGTTGAAGCTCATAAACATTATCCAATCAAGCATCTTTGGATTGAAGACTTAGATGATTTTTATCAAACATATAACAATGATTATACCTATATGTATTATCCTAATGATCGTGCTGACATGTCATTTATAGAGCCATTATCCAATGTTCATTTTTATGATGATCCCTTGTTTTTAGTCAATAGGCATGAATGGCAATCACTTTTAACAAAAAAACCTTGGAAACTGGATACCATCTATAGACAATTAAGAAACAAATATCAAATACTCATGGCGCATGGTAAACCTATTGGTGGTAAATACTCTTATGATGGAGACAATAGAAAACCTTATAAAAAGGGATTAACTTTTCATCCAAACATGACATTTGATTTAGATAGCATCTCTATAGATGTCATACAATGGACAAATGCATTATTTAAAGATCATCCAGGAGATTTAAAAACGATTGAATACCCTGTTTCAAGGTCTCAAGCATTAGAAGCATTGGATCATTTTATCCATTACAGGCTTGCGACGTTTGGAGATCATCAAGATGTCATGATGAAACATGATCCCTTTATGTCGCATTCGTTATTATCTACGAGTTTAAACTTAGGACTCTTGACACCTATAGAAGTTATTCAAAAAGCAGAAAAAGCGTTTCATGATCAGCTTGCAAATATTGAACCTGTTGAAGGTTTTATTAGACAAATATTGGGGTGGCGCGAATATATAAGGGGTGTATATTTAATGACACCAGATTATCATAAGAAAAATAAACTGAATCATTATTTAAAACTACCTAATTTTTACTGGACAGGAAATACAGAACTCAATTGCTTGTCTCATACAATTCATGAAACCATCTCAAATAGCTATAATCATCATATTCAACGCTTGATGATACTTTCTAATTATGCAAATTTAATTGGCGTTGCGCCAAAAGAAGTCAATGATTGGTTTAACACGATGTATGTGGACTCATTTGATTGGGTCGTGACACCCAATGTTATGGGTATGGGACTTTATGCAGATGGTGGACAAATGTCAACGAAGCCTTATATATCGGGCGCATCATACATTAAGAAAATGAGTAATTATTGTGAAGACTGTAAGTATGATCCAACGATAAAAACTGGTGAAAAAGCATGTCCTTTTAATAGTTTATATTGGCATTTTATCGATACACATAAAGATAATCTTAAAAATAATCCTCGTATGTCAATGATGCTTAATCTACATCATAAAATGGATAAAGATTTAAAAACATCTTATAAAAAACAAGCTAAAAAACATATTGAATCCATATAAAAAAAACACTTCGATATTATTGAAGTGTTTTTAATACGTTCACCATTTCTATTGCTGCTAACGCTGCATCAAATCCTTTGTTACCTGCTTTTGTTCCAGCACGTTCGATTGCTTGTTCAATTGAATCTGTTGTTAATACTGCATTGATGATTGGTATATTAGATTCTAATGATACAGTTGCGATACCTTTCGTAACTTCATTTGCAACCATATCAAAGTGGGGTGTTGCACCACGAATAACTGCACCCACTGCAATGATTGCATCATACTTATTGAGTGAAGCAACTTTTTTTAAAATTAGCGGGATTTCAAATGCTCCAGGAACATGAATAATATCGATATTGCTTTCTTCTACATCATGTCTTATTAATCCATCTTTTGCTCCTTCAACGAGTTGTTTTCCAATAAAGTCATTAAAACGGCTCATTACTATGGCAAATTTTAAATTTGTTCCTGTAAATTTTCCTTCAAATATTTTCATAATTCACTCCTTAATATCGAGCATATGCCCAAGTTTTTGTTTTTTTGTTTTTAAATAAAATTCGTTTCTTTCATTATGATTCATTTGAATAGGTACACGCTTAGAAATAGAAATACCATATCCTTCTAATCCTACAATTTTTCTTGGATTATTGGTCATGAGTCTTATTGATTTCACACCGAGATCTGCAAGTATTTGTGCACCAATACCATAATTTCTTAAATCATCTTTAAATCCTAATTTTAAATTTGCTTCAACGGTATCATACCCTTGATCTTGAAGATGATATGCTTTTATCTTATTGATAAGTCCAATACCTCTACCTTCTTGTCGCATATACAATACAATTCCTAATCCTTCTTCTTCAATTGTGTGCATCGCTGCATGCAACTGATCACCACAATCACATCTTAATGACCCAAAAGCATCTCCTGTTAAACACTCAGAATGCACTCTTACAAGAACATTCTCTTTCCCTTTAACATCTCCTTTAACAAGTGCGACATGATGTTCATTATTAAGTGTGTTTTCATAACCAACCATTTCAAATTCTCCAGAGACAGTTGGCATGACTGCACTTGCTGAACGTGTAATATAGGATGCTTGTTTTCTTTTATATTCAATTAAGTCTTTAATTGAAATAATTTTTAACCCATGTTTATTTTTGTAAATCATTAAATCATCAAGTCTCGCCATCGTGCCATCATCATTCATGATTTCACAAATCACACCAACAGGTTTTAGTCCTGCAAGCGTCGCTAAATCGATGGTTGCTTCGGTATGTCCTGCTCTTTTTAAGACACCACCTTCTTGAGCGATTAGAGGAAAAATATGACCAGGTTTTCTAAAATCTTTATTCATCGCGCGATCATTTGTAAGTAACTGAATAGTTTTTGCTCGTTCTACTGCAGATATACCTGTTGTTGTCTCTAACGCATCAACGGATACAGTAAAATTTGTTCTAAAAACATCGGTATTTTTTTTTAACCATTTCATCAAGACCAAGTGTTGATGCACGTGACTCCGTAATTGGTACACATATAAGACCTTTTCCATATGTTGCCATGAAATTTACATCTTCTGGTTTTACTTTCTCTGCAGCCATGACAAGATCACCTTCATTTTCACGATCTTCATCATCCACAACAATGACCATTTTACCTAATTGAATATCAAGTATCGCTTCTTCTATTGTGTTGAGTTTAATATCCATATGTTTTAAGTGTCTCCTCAGTTAAATTATCTTTTACTGGTTTCATTAATTTTTCGACATACTTAATCATCATGTCCATTTCTAAATTAACTGGATCCCCTACTTTTTTATTAAGAAGTGTTGTTTGATCTTTTGTATGAGGAATAATTGACACACTCACACCCTTATTTGTAAGTTTAGAAACCGTTAAGCTAATACCATCGATTGCAATTGAACCTTTCAATATGCAATATTTTCTCAAGTGTTCGGGTACATCAATTTCTACCCAAGTTGCATTGTCTTCTACAAATGTATGAGATATGATACCAACATCATCGATATGACCTGAGACCATGTGTCCGCCAAATCGATCCCCCATCGCCATCGCTTTTTCTAAGTTGACCTTAGATCCAACTTGAAGTTTTCCCAAATTCGATCGTCTTAATGATTCTGCCATAATATCTACACTAAATTGCTGATTTGTTTTAGAAGTTACCGTTAAACATAATCCGTTAGTAGCAATAGAATCGCCAATATTCACATCTTCTAAAATCGATGTTTCAATGGTCATTACCTGTGATTTAGATCCTTTTTTTATTGATATAATCGTCCCTACATCTTTAATAATGCCTGTGAACATAATTATTTTCTCCCTGTGATTTTAATATTGTCATCAAATATTTGAAATTGTACATCTTTGAGGGTTAAAGCCTCTTTCATTGATGTGATATTTAGATTTTGAATACTTTGATGTCCGCCAATGAAATTGGGGGCAATATATGCTTGTATTTCATCAAAAAGTTGTTCCCTTAAAAAGCTTTCATGAAGTGTTTTGCCACCTTCAACCATAACATTTTGAATGCCTTCTTCATGTAATGTCTTTAACATCGTATCAAGGTCAATTTTACCTAATTGATTCAAGTGAATGATACGTTTACCTCTTGATTCAATCATTTGTTTTTTATTGTCAGAGATTGAGTTGACAATGACCCATGTCTCAAGATCATCTTGAATGAGTTGACTTTTTATTGGAATGGATCCATTTGAGTCTAACACGATGCGAATCGGTTGTTTCTTCTGATAACCCTCAAGTCTTACATTAAGTTTTGGATTATCTTGTATTACAGTATGTATCCCTACTATAATGGCTTGATATTGAGCACGAATATGATGAACATCTTCTCTTGATTGTGCATTTGTAATCCAATTGCTTTCGTATTGATCTGTTGCATATTTGCCATCAAGTGTAAGTGCCATTTTTAATAATACATACGGTTTATTCTGTGTGATGAAATGATAAAAATGTTTATTGAGTGCATCACTTTCTTTTTGAAAAAGCCCCACATGAACGATAATACCGGCATCTTTAAGCATTTGAATACCTTTACCTGAGACAAGTGGATTTGGATCAAGGGTAGCAACATAAACTTCTTTAATGCCTTTTTCTATGATTTGTTTAGCACAAGATCCAGTTTTTCCCCGATGACTACAGGGCTCTAATGTTACATACATTGTAGCACCTTGAACATCTTCTATCGCATGATCAAAAGCTTCGATCTCAGCATGTGCTTCTCCATAGGTTTGATGATATCCTTCACCGATTAACCGACCGTTTTTAACAATCACTGCACCCACAAGTGGATTAGGCTTGACGTTGATGCCACCTTTGGAAGCTAATTCTAATGCTTTTTTCATATAGACATCGTGCATTAAACTCTCCTTATATAACAAAAAATGCCCTTTTCAGGGCATATGAAAGCAAAAAATAAGGCATAAAAAACCATATCTTCTCCCATCCAGACTATACTGTCGGTTTTGGAATTGCACCAAATCCTGCCCGAAGGCTCGCGGACTTTACCGCCGATCGGGAATTTCACCCTGCCCTGAAGATTATATTATGCTTGTAGTATAACATATGAGAATAAAAAAAAGCGATACATCTATATCGCTTTTTAAAATATGGTAAATATTAGGACGCTTCAACAGAAGCAATACGTGACGAAATGGGTGGATGACTATAATAAAGTTTTACATAAAGTGGATGGGGTGTTAAATTGGCAAAATTTTCAACAACTAGTAATTTAAGTGCACTAATCATCGCTTCTTTTGAAGTATGTTTTGCTGCAAAAGCATCTGCTTTATATTCATGAATTCTTGATACATAATTTGTATATAATCCTAATAATGTATTCACAGGAGAAAGAAGTATAGACATAAGAATAATTGAAAAGCCAAAATGCACATTCGATAAGTAAAATGCCGTGTGTAAATCAGCTGTTGTTAATATGAACCCCAACACCAAGACATATAAACCAATGACGAAAAGCTGTTGTATAAGGCCTTTTAGTGTATCTTTATGCGTTGCATGTCCAAGTTCATGTGCTAAAACTGCTAATATTTGATCTTCAGTGGATTTTTCTATCAATGTGTCAAATAAAACAACTTCTTTGGTTTTACCTAATCCACTGAAAAATGCATTGAGTTTTGTTGATCGTCTTGAGCCGTCCATGACATATATACGTTTCACTTCAAATCCAAGTGAAACTGCTAATGCATCGATTTTTTCTTTAAGACTACCTTCTTCTAATAATGTAAGTTTGTTAAACAATCTAACAAACACTCCATTAAATAAGAATAACAACAACATCACAGCAAAAATAACAACATATGCGATAAGAATAAAGATCCAAATGTTGGTGAATGCCTTAAAAATAACAAAGAGTAAACTTATAATGCCTCCACCAAATACAACGGTTAATATAAAACTTTTGATCTTATCAATCACAAATAATTTTTTTGTCATTTTATTAAATCCAAAGGATTCTTCGATTTTAAATACACGATAATAAGATAATGGCAGTGTCATTATAAATGAAATTATGTAATACATTAATAAAAAAAACAAGGTTTGAAGTAACGCACTAGAAGTGACTTCAATACTCAACTCTTCAAAAAAACCAAATGCGCCTAATGATAACAACAAAAGCATCACAGCAGTAGATATCGTATTTGAGACGATGCCAAACTTGAAATTCGCCATAGAATACTCAAGCCATTTATGATATTTATCTTTATCATACAGTCCTTGAACATTTTCTGGAATAGGTTGATTTTTATAACGGTAATTCAAAACGGATATTAAAAACTCAAAAACAAACATGCCTAGGATAATGCTTAAGATCATATAGAAAAATATATTCATGGCTGTGCTCCTATTTTTTTTCAATTATAACACAATTTTATGCCAAAAAATGAAAAGCCATAATATCCTTATCTACTAGCATTGTTTACATGATATAATAAGGATACTAGGGGACTATATGTTATCATTTTTTTTCGTAAATACGTGGCCATATTATCTTTTTTATTTTGTAACTATATTATGGATCAGTGAGTTTTTTATTTTTCCGTCTCACTTACAAAAACAAACCAAAGAGGAGAAAAAAAGTTTCTTTTTTATCTTACAATTTATTTTATTCATTATTTTATTAAACTTTATTTTTGGCGTGTTTCAAATTGGAAGCATTCAAGTCCAAAATACGCGAGAGATTTTCAATTATGTTGCAATCACTCTGTATAGTATTGGATGCATTTTACGTTATATTTCAATCATGCACCTTGGACGTTTTTTCACGAGAAATGTTGCTGTATCTCAACGACATGAATTAGTTTCAACAGGACCTTATAAAATATTAAGGCATCCATTATATTTAGGGTTATTTCTTCTATCAACAAGCGTACCACTATTTTTTAGTAATATCATTTTAATACCTTTAAGCTATGTGTTTATGGGATACATTTTAAATCATCGTATGGTATTAGAAGAACACATTTTAGAAACACAACTCGGTACACGTTATAAAGAGTGGAAACGTGCTAGATATAAATTTATACCGTTTATTTACTAAGGAGGAAATATGAAAGAAGTCGTTGTCATTGGCGGTGGATTAGGTGGTATGAGTGCTGCAATCACCCTTGCTAAGCATAAAGAGTTTCGTATCACACTTATTGAAAAGAATCCACATTTAGGCGGTAAATTAAATGTGCTAGAACAAGATGGTTTTTCATTTGATCTTGGACCTTCTATTTTTACAATGCCTCAATACTTTGATGCATTATTTGAGATGCATGGTAAGAAAAGAGAGGATTATTTTAGGCTTGTGCCTGTGACACCTCACTGGAGAAACTTTTTTGAAGACGGCACAACCATCGATTTAGCTGATACATTAGAAGGTATGAAAGCTTTAGATAATATTACAGAAAAAGATTTTGAGGAGCTTCAAGCATTTTATAGCTATACAGAAAAACTTTATGATTTTACAAATGAAATCTTATTTAAAAATCAAGCAGAAACCATCTTACAAACACTTAAATATTATCCTCCTTTTAAAATACTTAAAGATAGTGATTATTTTAGAACCATGGATGAAGGTATTAGAAAATATATCACGAATCCTTATTTAATTGATATTATGAATTATTTTATTAAATATGTTGGGTCTAATCCTTATGATGCGCCAGCAGTGATGAATCTGTTACCTTATATTCAATGGAAATTTGGTTTATGGTATGTTGAAGGTGGCATGTATCAAGCATCCATTGGATTACAAAAACTCATGAAAGAATTAGGCATTACAGTTAAAACAAATACTGAAGTAATATCTGTAGAAAAACAACAAGGACGTATTTCTAAAATAACATTAAGTGATGGTACAAAAAAACATGTGGATGTCGTTGTCTCTAATATGGAGGCCATTCCTTTCTATGAAAAAATTACGCAAGAACCAGAGAAAACACTAAGAAACCTTAAGAGAAAATACGGACCTGCTTGTTCTGGGTTTGCCTTGCATTTAGGAGTTAATAAACAGTATCCACAGCTTGCACATCATAATTTCTTTTTCTCAAATGAGCTCAAACAAAATTTTGATAACATTTTTAAAAAACATAAGTTATCCGGTGATCCAACGATCTACTTGGTTGCACCAATGAAAACTGATCCTTCTCAAGGACCTGAAGGTCATGAAATTATAAAAATTCTACCGCATATATCTGTTATGAAAGGTGACAAGGCCTTTTCAAAAGAGGAATATGAAGCATTTGAAGATGCTGTTCTTACTAAATTAGAACGTATGGGACTGACAGATCTAAGAAAACATATTGTATCAAAAGAATTATGGACACCTGAAACCATTCAACAAACATATTATTCTAACCAAGGTGCTATTTATGGTGTAGAAGCCAATCGTAAAATGAATTTAGGTTTTAAAATAGCTAAGACATCTACATTTTATCGTAATTTATTTTTTGTCGGAGGGTCTACCAATCCAGGTGGTGGCATGCCTATGGTTGTCTTATCCGGTCAACAAGTTGAAAATCATGTGTTAAGGAGTTTAAAATGAGTAAAGTTGTCTTAATAGGCACTGGATTCGTTGGGATGAGTTTTGCCTATAGTGCTCTTAATAAAGGTAGTTTTGAAACACTGGTTTTAATCGATGTTAATCATGAAAAAGCAGTTGGTGAAGCAATGGATTTAAATCATGGACTTGCATTTGCACCACGTAAAATGCATATTTACGCAGGAGATTATCAAGATTGTAAAAATGCAGATATTGTTTTGATTACTGCAGGAGTTAATCAAAAGCCAGGTGAAACACGTTTAGATTTACTAAAACGCAATGCAGAAATTATGAAAGCTATTGTCAAACAAGTGATGTCAAGTGGTTTTAATGGTATCTTCTTAGTAGCGACCAATCCAGTAGATATTTTAACCTATGTCGTGTATGAAGCTTCAGGTCTTCCAAAAACGAAAGTCATTGGAAGTGGTACTTCTCTTGATACAGCAAGATTACGGTATGAAGTAGCAAAACGTATTCACATTGATGTTAGAAATGTCCATGCATATATTTTAGGCGAACATGGCGACAGTGAATTTGTATGTTGGTCTAATGCCAATGTTGGTTCTAAACCCATTATGGATGTTATTGAAACAATTGATAAAATCAAATTTGAAGATCTTCAAGTCATTGCAGATGACGTAAGAAACGCCGCTTATGAAATTATTTCTAGAAAACAAGCAACTTATTATGGAATCGGAATGGCACTCAATCGTATTGTCATGGCGATTTTAAATAATGATCACGCTATCCTTCCATTGTCTGTTTTAAATGAGGATGAATATGATTGTGACAAGGTTTATATTGGTTTGCCTGCAGTTGTTAATAGAGATGGTATCGATCATATAGTCAAACTTAAACTCAGTGATGAAGAAAAAGTACTTCTTAAAAAATCATCGCAAATATTAAAAGATGCACATCAGCATTTAACATAAAAAAGATGGATACAATCCATCTTTTTTATTTCAGAATTTTCCTAATAAAATTTTCTTTCTTTTTTGTATATGGCGGATATGCAATCGCCGAATCAAATTTTGTACTATGTTTTACATATGTCTTCAAATGACTAAAGACATCAAATGAAGCTTTCCCGTGATATTTCCCAATCCCGCTATGACCAATACCGCCAAAAGGTAAATGCAAATTAACAACTTGCATAATGGTATCGTTAATCGCGCCATTACCAAATGATAATTCCGTAAAAATACGTTTTATATTGACTTTAGATTCTGAAAATATATATAAAGCAAGTGGTTTTGGTTTGAGCTTTAGTGTATCAACTACTTCATCTAAATGCTCAAATGTTAATATTGGTAAAATTGGTCCAAATATTTCATCTTTCATGATATCATCATCCCAAGTCACATCATGCATAATAATTGGTTCAATTTTTTTGTCAATAATATTGCCTTGATATAGCACTTTTTTCTTATTGATGAGTTTCTTTAATCTTTGTGCATGTTGATCAGAAACGATGTGTGTAAGGTCATCATAATTAGGATAAAATTCTTTTAATGTATCTATAAGTGCTTTTTCTAATGTATTTTTCACATTGTGTTGAACATAAATATAATCTGGTGCAATGCATGTTTGACCCGCATTTAAAAATTTTCCATAAATGATTCTTCTAGCTGTGACTTTAATGTTTGCAGTTTCATCTACAATCGTAGGACTTTTGCCACCTAGTTCTAAAGTCACAGGAATCAATTTTTGTGCGGCTTTTTCGTAAATGATTTGACCAACTTTTGTAGATCCTGTAAAGAAAATATGATCGAAAGACAAATCAAGTAAAGCTTGAGTCACTTCAACACCGCCTTGAACCACATGAATATAATTTGAATCAAACGTTTCTTTTATGATTGTTTCAATGATTTTTGAAACACTCGGTGTAAATTCACTTGGCTTTAGAAATATTGTATTACCAGCAGCAATGGCACCAATAAGAGGTTCAATAACGAGTTGAAACGGATAATTAAATGGACCAATAATGAATACTTGTCCTTTAGGTTCAGGTTGAATGTGTGATGTCGTGAATAGTTGAAAAAAGGGTGTTTTTACTTTTTTTGTTTTCATCCAAGTCTTTAATCTTTTTTGAACAAACTGAATTGAATTTAAAATATAGCCAATTTCAGTAGTATAAGCCTCAAAAGAAGATTTGTTTAAATCTTTTTTTAATGCATTGATGATGTCATCTTGATACTTTGAAATAACCAATTTCAGTTTAGAAAGCTGTTCAAATCTAAATGTATAAGACTTCGTTTTTTGGGAATTAAAAAATAATTTTTGTGATTCAAATATGTTTACCATGTAACACCTCTATATAAAAAATAAAACCGGTTTCCCGGTTTTATTATAGCATGCTTTCATACTTGATATTTGATTATGAAAATTTATCGTAATATACATTTTCTGTTTGAATATCGTGTTTATTTAAAACTTTAATACATGCATCAATCATACCTGGTGACCCACATAAATATGCTTCATGTTCTGAAAGATCCCCTGTCATTCGATCCAATACATCTGTAATGAGTCCAGTTGCACCTTCCCAATGATCTTCTTCAAGTGGTTCTGATAATGCTGGAATGTATTCAAAGTTTGAAAACTCTTTTTGTAGTTGCATGAGTTCTTCTGTGTAATATAAGTCTCTGACTGCACGTGCACCAAAGAAATATTTCACTTTTCTTGTCATACCAAGTTCTTTTAATCTAAATAAAATTGAACGAATAGGTGCTTTCCCTGACCCACCTGCAATACATACAATAGGGCGTTCTGAATCTTCTTGTAAGAAGAAATCACCGTAAGGTCCAGTTAAAATGATTTTATCATTTTTTTCTAATGCTTTGTGAACAAAAGTTGTCGCTCGTCCATTAGGTACATAACGAAT
>CAXRJA010000085.1:0-2808 GCA_964230965.1 Acholeplasmataceae bacterium
AACCATTACCAATGATGCTTTATTAAAACTTGGTATTGATGCACATGGTCTTGATCAAACAGACTACCGATATTTAGAGGCAATCATTGATCGCTATCAAGGTGGTCCAGCTGGACTTGATGCGATTGCAACTCAAATTGCTGAAGAAGTGACAACCGTTGAAGATGTGTATGAACCGTTTTTATTACAAGAAGGCTACATCAAACGCACTCCTAGGGGAAGAGTTGCAACACAAAAAGCCTATGACATCTTGGGTAGACCATATTATGAGGGATTTTTAAAAACATGAAATTATCTTTGTTTGATTATCATTTAGACCCAAACAAAATTGCACAACATCCAAGCGAAAAAAGAGACCATTCAAAACTGCTCCTCATAGACAAGAAGGCTTCATTACCACCGAAAGATTACATGTTTTATGATTTACCAAACTTGTTATCTAAAGATGATGTATTGGTGATTAACAATACTAAAGTGATTCCTGCACGATTATTTGGTAAAAAATCATCGACAGGTGCACACATCGAAATACTCTTGTTAGATGAAAAAGAACCAAATATATACCATGCGATGACAAAACCTGCTAAAAAAATAAAAGTGGGTGATGACATTATATTGAGTGATACCTTTAAAATGACATGTATCGCTTTAAAAGAGGATGGCATTAGAACATATCAACTAATATATGACGGTATGCTTATAGAGCAATTAGAAGCACTAGGGAAACTACCATTACCACCATATGTAAAAGCAATCAATGATGATGAAAGATATCAAACGATTTATGCAAAACATTTAGGATCAAGTGCAGCACCAACTGCAGGATTACATTTTACTGAAGCCATTTTTAAGCAATTAAAAGACATAGGTGTTCATGTTATTGAAATTACACTTCACGTTGGTCTTGGAACGTTTAAACCTGTTCAAACCGATAATATTAAAGAACATCACATGCATGAAGAAACCTATATCATCAGTGAAGATGCGATAGAAAAACTCAATCAAGCCAAACAAAAAAATAAAAGAATTATCGCAGTTGGTACAACCAGCCTTCGTGCTTTAGAATCCAATATCAAAAACGATCAATTTAAAGCTGGTACTTTTCAAACATCCATTTTTATTTATCCTGGATATGAATTTAAAGCAATACAAGGGCTTATTACAAATTTTCATTTGCCAAAATCTACATTGCTTATGCTTGTATCAGCACTTACCGAAAGAACCTATATGCTTGGATGCTACCAACATGCAATCGATCATGATTACCGATTTTTCTCTTTCGGTGATGCAATGCTTATAATATAAAAAAACATAGAAATTTTAATGAAAATTTTGTATAATAAGCGTATAATACATGCGAGGTAAATCATGAACCAAACATTTTACATCATATCAGAATATGGCTTACATGCTAGACCTGCAACAAAACTTGTGAACATTGCTATGTCCTTTCAATCTGACATTCATCTCACATGGGATAATAAAACAATCAATTTAAAATCGATTATGGGACTCATGTCGCTTGGTATTTATCAGGGACAAACCATTACGATTGAAACTGAGGGCGTAGATGCATTTGAAGCATTAGAAGCATTATCCAACTTCATGATTGTAGAATCACTTGCAAAGAAGGTATCGTGATTGCGTCAAAAGTTTAACAAACATGCAACCGATGCATTTTTTGAAAGTCATCATGTGTTAATAAAACCTACGCCACTTGACCTAAGTGGCGATATTATTTTAGAAATAGGGTCTGGCAAAGGTGACTTCATCACACAATATGCATTCGATCATCCGGATACAACATGCATTGCTGTCGAAATGAATCGACATGTATGTTACTACATCGCGTTAAAGAAAGAAGCACTTAATCTTCATAATCTTATCATTATCATGGATGATGCAGCTTTACTTGAACAATATTTACCTAAAAAATCCATTGCAACAATCTATTTACATTTTTCAGATCCCTGGCCAAAAGCAAAACATCATAAAAGAAGACTTACATATCCTACAAAGTTGGATATGTATGGACGATTACTTCATAAAGATGGTCAACTTATTTTTAAAACAGATCATCAAAAACTTTATATTGAATCAAGCTTTTATATTCAATCGAAATTTAAGGATATAGTTTTTGATGATAATAGTAAAGAAGAAGTCTATATGACTGAATACGAAAGAAAAAAAAGACCCCTTGGTCCGATTTATAAAATCCAAGCAGGAGCATATGATGACACATTATAAAGCACTCATGATGTTACCAGGAACACCTGGTGATGAATCCAAAATAAAAGCATATGTTAAAGAACAAATATCTAAATTTCCTCAATATACGATCATTGAAGACCATTTAGGGTCCATTTTTGCGTTTAAAAAAGGGACTGGGAATTTAAAAGTAATGGTGGCTGGTCATATGGATGAAGTTGGTTTTATTATTACAAACATAACTGAAAATGGATTTTTAAAAATTCAACCCCTAGGTGGAGTTGATCCCTCAATATTGTTAGGCCTAAGTTTAAACATTCACACTGAAAAGAGAATTTTCACGGGATACATAGGTGCTATACCACCCCATTTAAGAAAGAAGCAAAGTTTTGGTTATGAAAACATAATGGTTGATGTTGGTGCAAAAAACAAACTTGAGATTACAGAGATGGGTATTCAATTAGGTGATTTTGCAACTTTTATTCCTTATTACAAAGAACTAACTAAAGACCGAATAATTGCTAAATCTGTTGACAATAGATTTGGTGTAGCTTTAGCAATGAAAATGATAAGAAAGTTAGACAAAATAGATTTACCATA
>CAXRJA010000086.1:0-2142 GCA_964230965.1 Acholeplasmataceae bacterium
AATCGTATGATAGATATCTGATTTAAATATAATATGGTTAAGACAATAAGGATACCTAACATGATGCGTTTCATTGTTTTTGGTTGAAAAAAGACAAGTATAAAGAAAAACATCAAAGAATACGCGTGAGAAAATAAAACGATGGTAAAAATATCATCGAATCCTTGAAAGGAAAAAAGACGCCATTTAAAAATGAGTTCAAATAAAACAAACGATGAAAATAGAAGCATCCAAATGGATGCCATACGACGGATGGATGTTAGCATGAAGCCTCATTGATAATTTTTTTTACAGTTTATTATATCAAGTGCATGTCTATTTATCAAACATTATTGCAAGAAAAAAACAATATGTTATAATACTACTGTGATTGAGAAGGAAGAGTAATAAGTTTTTGTTTGTACAGAGAGACATGGAACGCTGAGACCATGTTCATACTTACTTATGAATGTCGCCTTTAAAAACCAATGACCGTTTGTCAACGTTAAAGACACATAAGTGTCAGTGCATGCACTGGAACTAAGGTGGTACCGCGATTGAAGATCGTCCTTAGAGTTAAGGATGATTTTTTTATTGATAAGGAGACGTATGTTTATAGAAACAAAAAGGCTATTTATTAGAGATTTAACACTTCAAGATTTAGATTCGTTATATGCCTATGCCAAAAAACCAATGATTGGTCCAATGGCTGGATGGAAACCACATCAAGACATCAAAGAATCTAAAGTCGTCCTAGACTGGATGATGCATTCTAATGAAGTGTTTGCCATTGCTGCAAAAGAAACCAATCAACTCATTGGCACCATAGGATTTCATGTAAGAAAAAAAGAACACGAACTTCTTCATATAAGAGAACTCGGTTACGCACTTAATAATGATTATTGGGGCGTGGGTATTATGCCTGAAGCTGTCCATGCGATGATCCAATACGGATTTGAAACCATGCAATTAAAAAAAATCATTGTGGGTCATATCGCAAGTAATACACAATCTAAGCGCGTGATTGAAAAGTGTGGGTTTAAAGAAACCCACCATGAATACCGTGATCACTTAGGTGAACAAAAAGTTGTCATCATGTATGTATTAGAAAGGAAAGATTATGGAAAAGACATATCAATTTAAATCCATTGAAAAAGGATTATATACGCATTGGAAAAAAAGAGGGTTTTTTAGTAGTGGAGATACCTCTAAAGAACCTTTTTGTGTTGTGATTCCACCACCAAATGTCACCGGTAAATTACATTTAGGGCATGCTTGGGATCAAACGCTTCAAGATATTATTGTTAGAAGAAAACGGATGCAAGGTTATGATACGCTTTATTTACCAGGTATGGATCATGCTGGTATTGCCACACAAGCAAAAGTAGATGAACGCTTAAAATTAGAAGGTACCAATCGTTACGCACTCGGTAGAGAGGCTTTTTTAGATAAAGCTTGGGCTTGGAAAGAAGAATATGCAGCGATCATTAGAAAACAATGGGAAGCCATTGGGATATCAGTAGATTACAATAAAGAACGCTTTACATTAGATAAAAAACTCAATGATGCTGTCAATCATGTGTTTATAACACTTTATAACAAAGGCTATATATACCGAGATTACCGTATCATTTCATGGGATCCTCAAGCCAAAACAGCCTTATCCAATATCGAAGTAGATTACAAAGAAACACAATCTAAATTGTATTATTTTAAATATCCATTTGTCAATGGAAACGGTCATATGGTCATTGCAACCACACGTCCTGAAACGATGTTTGCCGATCAAGCCCTTATGGTACATCCAGATGATACACGTTTTAAAGATATGATTGGGGCATATGTCTACATACCAAATACGGACATACAAATACCAATTATAGCTGATGACTATGTCGATATGACCTTTGGAACAGGTGTTGTTAAAGTCACACCAGCACATGATCCAAATGACTTTGAAGTTGGTAAAAGACATCAACTATCGATGCCATTGTGTATGGAAGATGATGGTAAAATGAAAGCATTATCAGGACAATATGAAGGTTTAGATCGTTTTGAATGCCGTGATCAACTCGTAAAAGATTTAGATGCAGTTGGTCTTGTAGAAAAAATAGAAGATTATACCAATAATGTCGGTTACAGTGAACGTACAGGGATTATGGT
>CAXRJA010000087.1:0-14740 GCA_964230965.1 Acholeplasmataceae bacterium
TGATCAATCACATCATTTTTTATAACGATAGATATTACATCATGAATTTTAATATGATATCTTTTTAAAAATTGTAGAAGTTGAAAATTATCTTTGACTTGGAAAATTTTAAACGAGACATTTTCTTCTATCTCATATAATGAGAGGTATGTTTTTGATTCAAACGGTTCGTCATAACTTGGGATTGGATTTCCATGTTGGCAAGTTTTAGGTTTCCCTATAAAAGCATACATTTTTTCAATCATCTTCTCTGAACCTGCATGTTCAAGGTGTTCAGCCTCTTTATGTACTTCTTCCCATGAGTATCCTAAATATTTTTCTAAAAATACTTCCCAAATACGATGTGAACGAATCATTCGAATCGCTTCATTTTTACCCTTTTTAAGAAGTTTAACACCTTGATAAGGAATATAAGACACATATCCTTTTTTATCAAGTTTTTTTATCATCTCATTCACACTTTGTTCAGTATATGAAAAATAAGATGCAATTTCTTTTAAACTTAAATACGGCTTATGATGTGAAGATGCCTCAAATATGAATTTAATATAATCTTCTTCAGCTTTATGTAACATATAATTTTCCTAAAATAATATAAGTGATAATGCCATAATCATCATACCGAGCACTAAACCAGAAATCGATAAATGATGTTTCCCATACTTTTCAGCAGCAGGTAATAATTCATCTAAAGAAATATACACCATAATGCCTGCAACGGAAGCAAAAAGTAACCCAAATGTTGTCTCTGTAAATATCGATCTTAATAAGACAAAACCAATAAGTGCTCCTAATGGTTCAGCAAGTCCGGATAATAATGTATACCCAACCGCTTTTTTCTTAGAATTTGTTGCATGATAAATTGGAACTGCAACTGCAATACCTTCTGGAATGTTATGGATTGCAATCGCAAATGCAATACTAATTCCTAGCGTTGGATCTTCTAAGGCACCAATAAATGTTGCAAGTCCTTCTGGAAAATTATGAATCGCAATGGCAAGTGCAGAAAATAATCCTAAGCGCATGAGTTTTTTCTTTTTACCTTTTCCCGATTGATCATCAATAAATTCGTGTGGGTTATCTTTATCTGGAATCAAATAATCAATCAGTGCAATTAACCCCATCCCAAAAAAGAATGCTAACGTTGTATAAATATACGCTGCATTTGATGAAAAACTTACGGATAATGCATCATATGCTTTTGGAAAGATTTCGATAAAAGAAACGTATATCATCACGCCTGCACTTAATCCTAACGCAAAAGATAATAGTGTTTCTTGTTTGATTTTCTTATAAAACGCAAAGATACTTCCAATACCTGTTGCAAGTCCAGCAAATAATGTTAATAAAAACGCAAAAACAACATCCATAGTATTCTCCTTTTTAAGGTATACCTTAAAATATAATTCATGATACCATAAATATATGATTTGCACAATAAAAAAAGCGATGTTTCCATCGCTTTTACTTTTATTTGTTTTCTGTTTTAATTTGTTTTCTATTAAACATTGCATAAATAGTTGGTACGACAAGTAATGTTAATAAGGTTGCATATAAGAGTCCACCAATGGCTGTAATTGCAAGTGGTTGTAAGAGTTCAGATCCCTCTCCAACACCGAGTGCTAAGATAAAAAGTGAAATTACGGTTGTAAGAGCCGTCATAAAGATCGGACGCAATCTTGTTTGACCTGCAGTGACAATTGCATCTATGACCCCAAGACCTTGTTCTCTTAATTGATTCATGTAATCAATTAAGACAATTCCGTTATTCACAACAATCCCAACAAGTAAGACAAATCCAACAAGTGCCACTAAACTTAAATTACTTCCAGTAACAAGTAATGCAAGCATACCTCCTGTGAATGCAAGCGGAATCGTTCCTAAAATAATAAGAGGATATTTTAGTGATTGGAATTGTATGGCCATGACCATATACACAATTAATATGGCGACAATAAGTCCTAATGCAAGATCTAAAAATAAGCTTTGAATTTCTTCATTTTCTCCTGCAAATGTGACAGTATACCCACTACCATAACTTAAGAATGTTTCAGATTCTAAATATGCATTGACTGCATCTACAACTTCTTCTGAGACAAGCGTCACATTAAACCCATCTGCAATACCAGCAGTAACTTCTAAATATCTAGAATTACCATCGGTATTAATGGTTGCAAACCCAGTCACTTTAGAAATGTCTACTACAGATTGATCTCCATAAACAGAGACACCTAAACTTGAAAGTGGTGTTGCTGCCATTGGATTGAGTGGATCAAATGTTGTAAATGCAACAGGGTCATTATTTTCATCCTTTGTAACAAATACACCAGGATTGACAATGAGTTGAACAGGTGTGCCTTCTTCATACGTAGGAAGTAAGAAATTTGGAACATATAAAGGTCCATATAAAGCTTCATCATATGAACGATCAGTCAGTGCTCTTACGTCATCATCAAATAACATGACGCCACCTAGAAATTGCTCATAGTCTCCAAAGACATCCAGTGACAATCCAAGTGCCGCATCGGTTGGTACATTTAATGTATAGGTGACACCATCAATAAAGACATCTAAAGTATCTGTAGTTGCAATATTACCTAATAGACTAAAGGCTAAATTAAAGTTATCAATCACATCTTGATTTGTTAACCCTAACTGAATGGCAGCTTCTGGATTGACATCAATAAAAATACGATCAGCACCAACATTAATACCATTATCTGGATCTTCAACACCTTCGATATCACTCATAATATCGACTAAATCATTGGCGATACGTTCAAGTGTCAGTAAATCAAATCCGGACACTTTTGCAGTAATTCCTGTTGGACCAAATGCCCCTGCAGATGAATCTTGTGTTGAAACTGCAACTTCTAGTAAATTGTCTTGAGAAATGTTATCCAAGTCTTTAAAATCATAATTTAAAATAAAGTTTTCAATGAATGCTGCATTGTCTTGCGTAGAATCTGTTCTATCTTCTTTGAGTGTCACGGTCAACGCAAGTGTTTCACCTGAACCTTGTGCTTGTGGAGGTCCAAATACAAAACCACCACCCAATGTTGCGGATACGGAATCCACATCTCTTAGTGCAAGTAAATCAAATGTGAGTTGATCTGCAAATGATGTTTGATCAGTAAATTCTAAATCACCTGTAAAATTAATATCTACAGAAATTGTCCCTTCATCTGTTGGAGGAATTAAAATAAATCCTCTTGAAAATACTATGACAGATGATCCAATAAGTAATGCAGCAATGATTAAAAAAGTAAGCCATTTATATTGAATAGAAAATAACACGCTTCTTTTGTAAACATTTTTAAAAGCTTTAGACGTTTTCGATTCTTCTTTAATGACTTGATCGTTTAAAAATCGTGATGCCATCGACGGCACCATCGATAATGCGATTACAAGGCTTGCCCCTAATGAATACACAATCGTAAGTGCCATTGGAATAAAAATATCTGCAACAAGCCCTTCGATAAAGAAGATTGGTAAGAACACCGCAGCAGTTGTAATCGTAGATGCAGCAATGGCTCCCCCAACTTCTTTTGCACCAACAATGGCAGCTTCAACTTTCGTTTTACCTTCAGACAACAACCTATAAATATTCTCAATAACAACGACCGAGTTATCTACGAGCATCCCAATACCTAATGCTAAGCCACCCATTGAAATAATATTGAGTGAAATGTTTGATAAAAACATCAATAAAAAGGCTGCAACCACTGAAATTGGTATGGCAAGTCCAACAATAATCGTTGGTTTAATATCTCTTAAAAAAACAAATAAGACACCTATAGCGAGTAACCCACCAATAAGTAAGTTAAAAAAGACAGAGTTAATTGAATCCCTAATAAATGCCCCTTGATCGAATAAGACATCGTATGACGCATCATAAGGACTATCCTCAATCAAACTATCTAACTTATTTAAGATACGTGTTGTAACTTCAGTGATTCCAACATCTGATTGTTTTTGAAAAGAGATTTGAATTCCTTGACGACCATCCACTTTTGAATAACTATCTGTTGCATCATTCACAAATTTAACAGACGTTGATAAGTCTTCAAGTGTATACAGTACACCACCACCATAAAAGATTGGTGTGTTTTTTACTTGATCAAGAGTTTCTGGTGCATTCCCTAAATAAAGTAATCTAATGACACCTTCATCGATTGCTGCACCGACGAGTCCCTCAGTATTTTGTTCGTTAAATGTACTTAGGACATCATCTTGTGTTAATCCTAATGACTCTAATGTTGCTTCATTTAAATTCACTTCTAAAACAACATCTGCAGCACCTGTTAAACTCACATCTGCAACACCAGGTATACTTTTTAATTCATTTAATATATCTCTGGTGATCCACTCTGTATTTAAAATGAGCGCATCTTCATCAGAAACTGTTTCACTAAACGTACGGTACATCGTAATATTCATCACCGGTAATAAGTCAGGAGATAATCTTAAAATAGAGGTGTTTCCAACACCTTCTGGAAATGTTAAGTTATTAATAATCTCTCTTAATTCAACGGTAACACTATCTAAGTTTGTACCATCTTGAAACGTCACAAAAGAAATTGCAAAGTTCTCATTGGATTGTGATGTAACCGTTGAAAAATTTCCAATCGTTGAAACAGCAGCTTCTAAAGGCTCAGAAACAGCACTTTCAATTTCTTCGGGACTTGCTCCAGGATAAGATGTCACTGTCACTACAAATGGTAAATTTACTTCTGGAAATAATGTTAATGGTAATCTTGTAATTGAAAATAACCCTAATACGATTATTATTAGGACACCCATTAACACTGTAATTGGTCTTTTAACACTATATTTGCTCATGATTGCTCCTTATTTGTGTACATGATAAGTATATCAATATTACAGGTATAATCACTTATGAAAACGTTTGTTTCGATAGTTTTACATATTAAGAAAAAAACAATAAAAATACGCCCGAAGGCGTATTATTTAGTTTCACCACTAATCGATAATGATTTAACATGAACACTTGGACTACCAAATCCTGAGACACCAAATTTAAGATCACTTGCCAGTGTCACAAGATTGTTCATCACGTCAAAGAAATTCCCTGAGACAACAATCATATTGACAGGAAATGCAATCTTACCGTTCTCAATTTTAAAGCCACTTGCCTGAAGAGAGAAATCACCAGATATTGTTTTTACTCCAGCATGTAATCCGACTAAATCAGTGATATACACTCCATCTTCAATGGTTGCGATCATGTCATCAAAAGACAATTCACCAGGTTCTAAATACATATTAGTTGTACGAATAACGCCACCAAAACTATTACCAGTAGGTTCTTGTTGCATCATTGTCGCCATTTTAAGATCATTCATAAATCCTTGAAAAACACCATCTTTAATGACATATTTCTTTTGACAAGCAACCCCTTCATCATCAAAAGGAATTTGGAAATATGCATTTTCATGTAATGGATCATCAATTAAATTAAAATTTGCTTGTGCAATCTTTTCACCAACTTTATTTTCAAAAGGCGTTAAATGACGATACGCAGACTCTGCAGAATATAAGTTTGAGAAAACACTTAATAAATCTGAGAATGTTTCATTAGAAAAAACTACTGGATAAAATTTTGTTGGTAAGGATACAGCACCTAAACGTTTCAATCCTTTTTCAATCGTAATATTTGCAAGCTTGTTTGGATCAAATGCTTCATACGTTTTAAAAATATCAAATTCATACGCTGTATTAATATCGTCTCCTTCTTTAAAGACACCAATCCCATAAGCATAAGCAAAACGATTTTTTCTTGTTAAATGTAACCCTTTAGAGTTTGTAAGAATTGCACCACTACTATTTTCTTGATATACAGCCGTTTGAACATTAGAAACTTTTTCATTTGCTCTAATGGTTGTTTCAAGGGTAATTAAATCCGACACTTTTTTCGTCATATCTACTCTTGAAAAATCAAAATCATTTGCTTTCACTTCAGGATATGAAGCAGACCCTTCATAAATAATTGCAGGTTCTTTTACCGTGATGACGTTTGCATTTTCAATGACTTTATCAAGCATTTTATCAACTTGTTCATCTGAAATATATTCAAATCTTACTTTTCCAATATTCCCGTCATAGATACCTCTAATAGAGACCGTTGAAACATCTGAAATCGTATTTTGTTCAATTTTACCTTCATAAGCAACAAGTTTTAATGAAGACGATTCAGACACAGATATCTCAACATCTGTTAAGCCTTTAGAAAGTCCTAATTCTATCCATTTTTTTGTATTCATGCTTGACCTCCTGAACCACCAACCGTCATTTTAGAGACGCGTATCGTTGGTTGTCCAACATCTGTTGGAATAGATCCTGAAATAGATCCACACATCCCTTGACCAAAATCTAAATTATCCGCGACACGATCTATTTTAAATAAAACTTCATGGCCTTTACCAATGAGCATGGCACCTTTCACTGGTGTCGTCAGTTTTCCATCTTCAATCATGTAGCCTTCTGAAACTGCAAAATTAAACTCACCTGTTGCTGGAGAAACTTGACCACCACCAAGTTGTTTCGCATATAAACCATATTTGGTATCTTTTATAATGTCTTCAACTTTATCTTTACCTGGTGCAATATAGGTTGTGTTCATACGAGATGTTGGTGGGAATTTATAGTTTTGTCTTCGACCAGATCCTGTTGGTTTATGGTTCATTGTAAGACCGTTACGATAATCGACTAAATAAGATTTTAAAATGCCATTTTCAATTAATAAATTTTTCTGCGTTTTCATACCTTCATCATCAAATGAAGTACGACCCCATGCACCATCGACATCTCCATCATCATATGCCGTGACAACAGATGATCCAATCGCTTGACCAAGTTTTCCCGTAAATGGAGATAAGCCTTTTGCAACTGCAGTTGCTTCAAGTGGATGTCCACATGCTTCATGAAAAATCACTCCACCCCAACCATTTGCAAGAACGACTGGCATTTCTTGTGCAACTATCGATTGTGCAGAAAGCATATGCACCGCACGTTCTGCAACATCTTTAGCAAGTGCAAAAGTATCTATGTTATCGAAAATTTCAAATCCCATTGCACGTCCTGGACCTTCAAACACTTGTTGCATTTGACCATTTTCACTTGCAACACCCATTAAAATCACTCGGGCATAATGTCTTTCATCATCTTGATATGTCCCATTAGAATTTGCAACCAAAATCGACTGTTTCCATGAGAGTAATTGTGTGATTGATTGAACAATTTTTGAATCATGTGAAAGAATCACATCAGATAAGGCTAAAAGTTTATCCGTTTTTTCTTTGGCAGATACTGCTTCCATGGGTCTTTTGACTTTATTATCAAAAGGTACTGCTTCTTTGAGTGCTGACGCTTGTTTTTTCTCTCCATCAAATGATGCACGAAGTGACACAACAAGTGCACGAACTTTGTCTTCAGATACCTCATTAGAATATCCATAAACAACATCATTATTTTTGATGAGTCTTACACCGACACCATGTACATTGTTATAGGATACATTGCTCACATCTTTGGATGTGACACGTATAACTTCTTGATTGGTGTCTTCAAAAAATAACTCTGCAAAATCAGCACCAGTTTCTAATGCTTCATTAAGTAAAGCTTGTATGACTTCTTTTTTTAACATGACTATTGATCCTTTCTTTCTTCATATTGAAGCTGATATAAATTATAATAGAGGCCTTTCTCTTTAAGTAGCCCTTGATGCGACCCACTTTCAACTATTTTACCATGACTCATCACTATAATTTGGTCTGCATGCTGTATGGTTGATAATCTGTGTGCAACAATAATCATCGTAGAAATATTCATCATCTTCTCTAAACTTTCTTGAATAATACTTTCAGTTTCGCTATCGATATTGGCTGTTGCTTCATCCAAAATCATTAATGTAGGTTGGTATAACACGGTTCTTGCAAAAGATATGAGTTGTCTTTGACCTGAAGAAAAGTTGTTTCCTCGTTCTAATACTTTATGATCATAGCCATCTTTTAAATTATCAATGACGTGATTCAACCCAACATAATTTGCAGCTTCTATCATAGCATCATCGGTTTTAGATTTATCAAATAGTTTGATGTTATCTTTAAGTGTCCCACTGAATAAAAAAACATCTTGTAGCATTTGACCAATATGCTTTCTTAAACTTTCTCTTTTTATCTTTTTAATGTCTATACCATCAATTAGGATTTGACCTTTTTGGATATCGTAATTTCTAACAATTAAATTGAGTATGGTAGATTTACCAGATCCTGTTGCACCAACGAATGCAACAGTTTGATCAGGCTTCACTTCAAAAGAGATACCTTTTAAAACCCATTCGTCAGGAATATATGAAAACCACACATCTTTAAATACAATAGATCCTTTGAATGCTTCAAGTTCAATTGCATCTAAGTCGTTTTTTATATCCTGTTTCGTATCTAAAACGTCAAATATTTTTTCTGCACTTGCAAATGCATTTTGAAGCATGTTAAATTGTTCTGCCATTTGTAATATTGGTTCAAAAAAATCTCTGACATAACGATAATAACTAAAGAGTAATCCGGCACTAAATACAAAAAGATACGTCGCTTGATTGATGACATCACCAATACCTAAAAATAATATGAGAAGTATGCCAATCATAGAAAATAAATACATGAGTGGTCGATATGTTCCAAAAACCAATATTTCATTCATATAACTTTTTCTTAGTTGATTCGACTTGTCATAAAACACTTGTCTTTTTTTAGGTTCTTGATTAAACGCTTGTGTGATTTTCATGCCAGATAAGTTTTCTGATAAGAAAGCACTGACTTCTGAGACATTCGTTCGAACTTTTCTATAAGATGCTCTAGAGTATTTTCTAAATAAAACCGTTGCAAGAAAAACCACAGGTAATAACAACATCAAGAACAGTGTAATCTTATAATTAATCACAAATAATACAATAAGAATCCCTATTAAATAGATGATATTTCTAATTAAATTTGCTGCAACATTGGTATACATCTCTGAAAGTGTATTCGTATCATTAGTAACTCTTGTTACAAGTTTTCCTACAGGTACTTGGTTGAGTTGTGCTGGTCCTAAAGTTTGAATATGCTCAAATACTTGTTGTCGCATCGTTAAAATAATCTTTTGTCCAATTTCTTGTAGCCACAAGGCTTGTCTGTATTCGATATTAAAAGCGATAACAAGCAGTAATACGAATCCTCCAGCTAAATATAATAAATAATTAAGTTTTTCAGCTGTAGAAAGTGATTCAGAAATGACAACATCGATCGTTACACCAATAATCAAAGATGGTACGAGTTGAACTACAATCCCAATAAGCATCATCACTAATACAATGATGAATCTTTTTTTATGTGGTTTTAAATAGGAAATGAGTCTTGAAAGAATTTCTTTATCTGGCTTTTCTCTTGTATATTCTTTAAAATCTTTCATCTAAGCACCCTCACTTTCTACCATGGTTTCAAGTTGTTGACGTTTCACCATATCTTGATATAAAGTTGAGGTTTTAAGAAGTGAGTCGTGATTTCCAATGCCAACAATTTTTCCTTGATCTAATAAAATGATTTTATCCATACGTTTGACAGTTGAAATACGATGTGCAATAAATATCGTTGTTTTGTTTTTTCTAATCTTAAACAAGTTAGAAATAATCGCTTCTTCTGTTTTTGTATCCACTGCAGAAACTGAATCATCTAATATAAGAATTTCAGGATCTTTTGCGATTGCTCTTGCAATACTTAAGCGTTGTTTTTGACCACCAGATACAGTAACGCCACGTTCACCTAATATGGTTTGATATTGATCTTTAAAATCTATGATATTATCATGAACATCGGATAACTTGGCTGCTTGTACAGCTAGTGCTTCATCTTCTTTATCAAAGGCAAATAAAATATTATCTAAAATCGTTTCAGAAAATAAGAAATTATCTTGAGGCACATACCCCATTAAATCTCTGACACGTTCAATTTTGACATCCATCACATCATAATCATCGATAAAAAACATATTTTTACCAACATTATATGTACGTAAAAATAAATCCACAAGTGAACTTTTACCACTTCCGGTTCTACCTAAAATCCCGACCATTTCTCCTTTTTTAATGTCAAATGAAATATCTTTTAATACTGGTGCGTCTCCATCAGGATATTGAAAGGTAAGATTTTTAAGTGTGATATGTCCATGAAGCTTAACGTCTAAGGCATCTTTAGAATCTTTTACTGTAACTTCTGAATCTAAATATTCACTAATACGTTCAGCACTTGCTTTTGCTTGAGATTGAATACTAAAAAATTGTGCAAGTGCCATAATTGGCCAAATGAGTGTAAAGAAATATGCTATGTATTCGGTTAATTCCCCGATGGATAAATTCGATGTTTGAATGACAGTAATACTTCCATAGATCACAATAAATAAAACAGTAATGTTAATGGTTAATCCAATAATTATTTGAAAAAACACATAATATTTAACAAAACCAATGGTCTTTTCGTAAAGATCATCACTTTTTAATTGAAATGCTGCCTTTTGTTGAAATTCTTTGACATATGCACGTATGACTGAAACACCTGAAAAATTCTCTTGTGTAAAATCACTTAATGATTCAAATGATGCTTGTCGTGTTTTAAACATTTGTTGAAATTTTTTCAAAATAAAAATTAAAAATACAAGCATCAAAATCATAGGTATGCCGGCAAAAAACGTCATGGTTGCATTGAGTCTTACCATTCTTATGACAGCAAATGTTCCTAATGCCAAACCATCTACTAGCATCAAGATTCCTCGTGCATAGGCATTTCTAATCGTCTCTAGATCATTGGTGTAATATGCCATAAGCCCACCAACTTTTTCTTCGGAGTAAAAGGATTGCTGAAGATTCGTAGCATGGATAAACATCGTATTCATTAAATCAAATTGAATACGTCTTGATGCACCAAATATCGTATATCGCCAAATAAAACGACCAAATGTAATACCAATCACAAGTAAACCAATGTTTAAAAGTAACCCTTGCATGTAAGAGACATCTTGATTACCTCTTAACTCATCGATGATATTTCCAATGTATTCAGGAATATAAAGTTGTACAAAATCAATCACAAGTAAAACCCCAATGCCTATCGCATAGGGGATAATATACTTAATATAATATTTAAAAAAATGTTTTGAAAATAACATGCTGCCTACCTTTTATCTGTTTTATTGTACTAAAATTTTTACAATATCTCCATCTGCAGATGTGATATTAACAAGATCTCCTTCTAGTCCATCTTCAATAAGTTTAATGATTTCTTCAAAGTCAATGTTTTGCTCTTGGAGTTTAGGATCTAATTTTGCAAATTTCATAAATTTTGCAAATTCAATAGGGACTTGGATTTTAACATCATCACCATCTTTTGAATTCACAAGTACGTATAACATTTTACGCTTTGTTTTTTTAGATAATACCACACCATCTTTTGAAGGTTGTGGATCATCGTTTAAAGCATCTAACAACATTTCTGCTTGTTCCGATGTGATTTTTCCTTCTTTAAGTAATTCTAGTATGTCTTTTCTCGATTGACTCATATTATTTCCCTTTCTTTTTTAATAATGAGACTGCTTCTTCTGGAGTTATTTTTCCCTGTTTTAGTAATTGTATTGGATCTTCATTATTTAACGTTGGTTCTGTTTCAATTTCAACATCTAATTGATATCCTAATCTAACAATGGTATCATCTAAATATTTTTTTACAGTAGGATAACTGACATTCAATTCTTTTTCTACTGCTTTGATGTTACCTCTATTTTTTAGAAATATTTCAATGAAATATTGCGTTTCAGCAGGTAAATAATTGATTTTCGAGACATGATAATGTCCCTCAATAGAGGTATGGCAACGATGACATGTCACTTTTTCGATGGTCATGTCTTGTTGACAAACTGGGCATTGAAGTGGAACTTTATACGTTTTCATTTGCTTCTCCTAAATTGTTTTAATATAAATATGATCGCCTTCTTTTGAATGTATATCTATGAGGACATCCTTGGCAGTTAACAATGTTTTTAAATCTTCTTTTTCTATTGGTGTATCTTTTAATGATTTTTTAGGTATAAAATTGATAATCATTCTAATGATGAAAAGTGGGAAAGGTAGTAAAAATAAAAGTTTTAGAAAAAATGAAACAACTGGTTCTTCTTTTATTTTAATTCTTATAATTAAAAAATGTGCTTTTTTCATAATATCCTTTATAAAAATTAAAAATATTAATTTAAATATAAATTATTTTAATTTATATGTTTAGTATATATGAATTTTTTTAATTGTCAACAATAATTTGAATTTTGATATAATGGTTTTTAAAGGAAGGTATTATGACTCGATTAACTGAACGTTTTTTAAGATATGTAAAAATAGATACGCAATCAGATCCTTATGTATCAACTACACCATCTACTGAAAAACAAAAGGATTTATCAAGATTACTTGTAAAAGAACTTCATGTCATGGGATATACTGATGCATTTTTAGATGACCTTGGTTATACGTATTTAAAAATATCTAAAAATGCTGAAGGATTTACGCCTATCGGTTTTGTATCGCATGTCGATACATCTTTTGATGCACCTGGTGATCCAGTAAATCCACGTATCATACAAAATTATCAAGGTGATACTATTGAGCTTAATGAACATTTATCAATGCATCCAAATCAATTCCCTAGTTTGAAACTTGTTATTGGAGAAGATATTATTGTGACTGATGGTCATACTTTATTGGGTGCAGATGATAAATGTGGTGTTGCTGAAATGATGGAACTTGCTGAAAGACTCAAAGAAGAACCAACAATAAAACATGGGGATATATATTTATGTTTTACTCCTGATGAAGAAATCGGTAGAGGTGCAGATCATTTCAATTATGAATTTTTCAAAGCATCTTACGCTTACACCATGGACGGTTCACGTGTTGGAGAAATCGAATATGAAAACTTTAATGCTGCACATGCATGGGTAACCTTTAATGGTAAAAGCATTCATCCTGGTGCTGCTAAAAACAAAATGGTGAATGCATCTCATATTGCATTCGAATTTCATCAATTACTTCCGAAAGCATTAGATCCTAGTCTTACAGAAGGCTACGAAGGTTTTAATCATTTAACAGATCTTAAATCAACAGTAGATCACGGACAAAGTACATATATTATAAGAAATCATGATATGACACTATTTGAAAAACAAAAAAAATCTTTTGAGAAGATTACAAACTTCTTGAATGAAAAATATGGATACGAAGCTGTTTATCTCAAATTAAAAGATACTTATTATAACATGGCAGAAAAAATCAAACCTCGTTTTGAAATCATTGAAAAGGCAATGGATGCCATCAAAAGATGTGATTTATCACCCATTACAACTCCAATTCGTGGCGGTACAGATGGCGCAAGACTCACATATGAAGGCTTATTGTGTCCAAATTTAGGCACCGGTGGTTATCAATTTCATGGTCGTTATGAATTTGCATCCATACAACAAATGGAAAAAGCACTAGAAATTATGTTTGATATTATCGAACACGCGTAATAAAAAACACCTAATTATAGGTGTTTTTTTATTACTGTTTCATAAACATCATATCCTTTTTTATTTAAATGAAGTCCATCTGTATGATATTGTTTACACAAGACATCTTCACATAAAAATGTCTCATACATATCGATCAGTGTTGCGTCTTTAATTTTTTCTAACATCAATATTTTCAATTGATAGAGTCTTGCGTTTGTTCTGGGTTGATTTTTGATTTGGAAATAATAAGGATCGACAGGTAAAGGTAAGATGACACACACATCATAGGCTTGTAGTTGATCCACAATTGTTTGAATTCTTTTTACAATATCTATATCAGAATCATTTGTGAAGACGAGATCATTCGTTCCAATATGAAGAAATACTTTATAAGGATGATATAAATGAATGAGATCGATGCGGTTTAACACGCCTTCTGTTGTATCGCCTGCGATCCCTTGTTTATGTATATTAAGGGTAGGCTTATAATAAGCAACCATTGAATCACCAACAATTAAATGATCGACTTTTCTGGCAAACTTTTTAAAGTAGGCCACTTTGTTTTGATAATCTTTTTGTATGATTTGCCATATCGCTTCTAATGCTGGATTCATGAACTTTTCAACTCTAATAAAGCATCTCTTAGTTCTGCTGCACGTTCAAAATCAAGTGCTTTTGCAGCTTCTAACATTGCTGTTTCAATCTCTTTGATGAGTTTCTTTTTGGTTTCTTTATTCACAACTTTTTTCACCTGATCTTCTCCGATGACTTGTCTAATCGATATATCATCTCGAATTTCTTTTTTCACTGTAATAGGTTGTGTTCCATAGGTCTCATTAAAGGTTTGTTGCTTATGTCGTCTTCGTTCCGTTTCTTTTATCGCATAATCCATTGCAGCACTAATAGTATCTGCATATAAAATCACACGACCATTTTGATTTCTAGCAGCACGTCCAATCGTTTGTACAAGTGAGCGTTCACTTCTTAAAAACCCTTGTTTATCAGCATCTAAAATTGCTACCAAACTCACTTCTGGCAAGTCAAGCCCTTCTCTAAGTAAGTTAATTCCAATAAGTACATCATAGGTCCCTCTTCGTAAATCGGTTAAGATTTGAATGCGTTCAAGCGATTTAATTTCGCTATGTAAATACGC
>CAXRJA010000088.1:0-11676 GCA_964230965.1 Acholeplasmataceae bacterium
ATCAAACTAAGGAAGATATCTCCTTCTCTTAATGTAAAAATATTCCCTACAAGAAGAGATTCAATGGATACATTGAAATTGGCACTTGTTTTTACTAATATCAATCCAATGGCAAAAGCAACAGAGCTTACAATGCCGATAGAAACATCCCCTTGAAGTTTTATTTTTGTAGATAAATATTGGATGAGCACACTTGAAGCCACAACGAACGGGATTGCCAACCATAAAGGTTGATCAAAAAATAACAATCCAATCACAAAACCAGTGAAACTTACATGTGATAATCCATGTGCAATCATTCCTTGTTGATTAAGTACTAAAAAAGGACTTATTAGAGATGCCGAAATAGATAATATAACACCTATCAATAGTGCGTTTTGAAGAAACGTATATGTAAAAAAATCAATCATGTTGATGTCCTTCATGAGAGAAATTTTCATAAGCATTGAACTCACCAAAAAATTTCATACTCTGGTCAATATATAAGACTTTACAGTCTTTTTTTACAATATCTGTAAGATCATGTGTGACATGAATGATGGTCATTTTATGTGTTTTTTGAAGGTGATGAAGCAGTTGTAAAAAAGATTCTCTAAATGTTGGATCGAGTGCACTTGTAGGCTCATCTAAGATAAGAACTTCAGGATTTAATAGGAGTGCACGAATAAGAAAAATGCGTTGTTTTTGTCCGCCTGATAAATGTTTCATTGCTGATTTTTTATAGGGTGTCATTTGCATCATATCTAACCAACCATTGATATCAGCATCACTTTTTGAAATATTTTTTAATACTTCCTCAACGCTCATTGGCACATGATCAGAAACATGTAATGCTTGAGGTAAGTACCCAATGTGAGCGGTATCCATCTGAATAGAACCACTTGTTGGCTCTAATAAATTGACCATGAGTCTGATCAGTGTCGATTTACCGCTGCCATTCGGTCCAACAATATGAAGAAAATCACCTTTATCAATTGAAAAAGTGATATCTTTAAGTGCTTCATATTGACCAAAAGTCATGTGTATTTGATTAACGTGTACCATAATTTTCCTCAATGACAAGTTTTATATTTTGGATATTGTTTTCAAAAATATCAAACAATGTGACATTATTTTCAAAGTCTTGTTGACTAATATTATGGAATTGGTGTAACTCGTAGTAGGATACTGTTTGGTTTTGTTCTAAAAGTGCAGATTGAATTGTAATTGCAGCAAGTGGATCCTGATCAAATACCGGTTCAATAAAGAATGCTTTTATATTGTTCGTTATCAAAGCATCTATAAAACTTGATAACTCTAAAGATGATAATTCAGCATCAGGAATAAAATCAGGAAATAATGACACGATGTCCAATCCAAAATATTCCCCAAATTCAGCCATCGCATTATGTCCAGCGATATATAATGTCAGCGTGTCATTGTTGTAAGCAGTTAAAAAGTTTTCTAGATCATCTACATGTGATTCGAGCGTCTCAATATATGCATTAGCATTTTCTGTAAAGAGGTCAGCAGATAAAGGTTTGATTTCAATCAGGTGTGCAAGGATTACATTTACCATATCTTCCATTGTATGCGGGTTTGTCCAAAAATGTACATCATGTTCATCATCATCATGTTCATCATCATGTTCATCATCATGTTTATCATCATCATGTTCTTCATGTGCATGCTCATGATGTTCTAAGTCAAGTTCGAGTTCCAAATTCAAAACAAGAGTCTGTGTAAGGGATATATCATCTACCCAATTTTCCAATTCATCGGATGTGTATATGAATAACTCTGAGGATTCTATGTATTGTCGATCTTTTGATGTGATTTCATAGCTATGAGGGTCTGTGCCAAAAGGCAAGACGTTTTTCACACTCATTTCATCTCCAACAATTGCTTTTGCGATATCATATTGAGGAAATAAGGTTGTGACAATTTGGTAGACATCCCTATCATTATTTTGACAGCTTGCCAAAAGCATAGTGGATATAATCAACATGATTACTAGTATATATTTTTTCATCATATTACCTCTTAACATTGTATAATTGTTATTGCAAATCATTTGCAATTAAATTATAACATAGTTTTCTTTACTTGCAAATGATTTGCATAAAAGATAAATATATTAGTTTAGATTGCCTTCGTGAAGTGTTTGTGATATAATCAAATTACTACATGAGTGGGACATTGTTCCGCTCAATTTTATTGAGAGGGATTCATGATTGAAAAATTAAAACAAAAATTAATCGAAATTATAAAACATCACCCATTTGAGTTGTACGATGTTCATCAAACAACGATATTTGGACAACAAGGACTAGAAATTCTCGTGGACAGTGATGACGGACCAATCAACACAGAAGCACTTGAACGTTTCCATCATGAGATTTTACAATTAGATGACACATGGATTCCAGATCACTTTGTAATTGAGGTGTCATCAGTAGGCATAGAGAGGCCTTTGGAAACACATAAAGATTATGATCAAGCACTAGGAAAATATATATATGTCGTCTCTGACTATTATAAAGGTTATGCAGATTTGATCGAGCGTCAAGAAGATATGATCACGATTGAATATTTAGAAAAAACAAAAAAAATAAAAAAAGTCATTCCATTAAAAACGATATCTGCTGCAAGAAGAGCAGTAAAATTCTAGGAGAATAATATGATTAGTAAAGAATTTTTCAAAAACATTGATTTAGTTGCTGAAGAAAAAGCATTAACAGTAGAACAAGTGAAAGAAGCATTTGCTCAAGGCTTAATTGCTGGATGTAAAAAAGCATTTGATGTGCGTTCTTGTCGAGTTGAATTAAAAGAAGAAAAAAATGAGCTTCTTTTATATACACAACAGCTTGTTGTCGAAGAATATTCCTTGGACAATGAAAAGAATTTTACGCAGTTACTATTAGATGAAGCCAAAGCAATTAAAAAGACTGCAAAAGTTGGCGACATCATAGAAACGAAAGTATCGCCTCAAGATTTTGGTCATTTTGCCGTTCGTGATTTTAAAAGCAGGCTCAATGAAGCACTCATTACGATGCAAAAAGAAAACTTATTCAATTTCTTTAAAGCGATGGAAGGCAATGTTTTGTCATGCCGCGTCATTGATGTAAAAGATGACTTTTACAGATTAGATATCGGCAGGGATTTAACCACATTGCTTCCTAAAAAAGAAACTCTACCAAAAGATAATTTTCATACTGGAGATTATGTCAAGGTATACGTATCTGAAGTAGAAATGAAAGGTAAATGGCCGAAAGTATTTGTTTCTAGAACACATAGTAATCTCATCATTAAGTTACTAGAGAACTTAATCCCTGAAATTAAAGAAGGCATCATTGAGATTATGGGTATCAGTAGAGAACCAGGAGATCGTGCAAAAATTGGACTTAAATCTAATGATCCCAAAGTCGATCCTATTGGTGCATGTGTTGGTGAAGGTGGTGCAAGAATAAAAGAAATTGTACGTGCCTTAAGTGATGAAAAAATTGATTTATTTAGATGGTCAGACAATGAGCACGAGCTCATTGCAAATGCGCTACAACCATCTGAAGTCGTTGCAGTAACGAATATTAACCCTAAAGATAAAACAGCACTAGCCATTGTACCAGACGATCAATTATCACTTGCCATTGGTAAATTAGGTCAAAATGTGAAACTTGCTGTGCAAGCATGTGGATGGTCCATTGATATCAAATCAGAACAAAATGCTGCTATGGAAGGTATTTTATATTAAGGAAGTGTTTCATGAAACATACACCACTTAGAACGTGTTTAATTACAAGAGAGAAACTCCCTAAAAACCAATTATTACGTATCGTTAAAACAAAAGATCAAGGTGTTATTTTTGATCCATCTGGTAAAATGAATGGCCGTGGCGCATATATTAAAAACGATTTTAACGTCATTAATAAAGCTAGGCAAATGAAATTATTAAGCAAGCATTTCGAAACAGACATCGATGCATCATTTTACGAAACTTTAGAGGCGTTGTGTCATGATGCATAACTTAGGCCTCGCTTATAAAGCAAGAAAGGTTGCTGTAGGCACTGAACTATCAATAGAAAAAATGCGTCAAAAAAAAGCAGTATTGATTGTACTTGCAAGTGATGCATCAGAAAACACGAAAAAAAAAATTAGAGACAAAGCGTCTTATTATGGCATAGACGTGATGGAATCATTAACCTCAAAACAATTATCACAATCGATTGGTAAATTAAATATCAAGGTCATTGCTATCTTGGATATGGGTTTTAAAAACATCATCTAATTAAAAAAGGAAGTGAACATATGCCAAAACAAAATAAACCAACAAATAAAAAATCAAATACATATCATAAACCAGCAAAGCATGCAGCAAAAAAATCTAAATCATCTGGACCGCAAATTCTTACCTATAAAGATGGTATGAATGTATCAGATGTTGCAAAAGCCATGGATGTATCAAGTGCTGTGATCATCAAGAAACTCATGCTTATGGGTATGATGACATCTGTTAATCAAATCATAGATAGAGACACTGTTGAACTTATAGCAATAGAAGAAGGATTTGAAGTTGTTGATGAAGTGATTACAGACGTCACGAGATTTGATGAAATGGATATTGAAGATGATCCAAAAGACTTGGTGAAACGTCCACCAATTGTTACCATTATGGGACATGTAGATCACGGAAAAACAACATTGTTAGACACCATTAGAAAATCACGTGTAGCACAATCTGAAGCAGGCGGTATTACGCAACATATCGGTGCATATCAAGTTGATTATCAAGGAGAAAAAGTCACATTTATCGATACACCAGGTCATGCTGCTTTCACAGAAATGCGTGCACGTGGTGCAAAGGTCACAGATATCGTGATTATAGTTGTGGCTGCAGATGATGGCGTGATGCCACAAACGATTGAGGCAATTGATCATGCAAAAGCTGCAAAAGTACCCATTATCGTCGCAGTCAATAAAATGGACCGTCCACAAGCAAATCCTGAAAAGGTAATGACGTCATTATCAGAAAAAGGTTTAACACCTGAAGAATGGGGAGGACAAGTTCCTTTTGTAAAAATTTCTGCACTTAAGGGTGAAGGCATTAATCAATTATTAGAACTCATTATTTTAGTGAGTGAGGTTGAAGAACTTAAAGCAAATCCAGAACGATTTGCACAAGGTACAGTCATTGAAGCAAGACTTGATAAAGGTCGCGGTTCAGTTGCAACCTTGATTGTAGAATCTGGGACATTAAGAGTCGGAGATTATCTTGCTTGTGGCAATACTTATGGAAAAGTCAGAACCATGGAAGATGACTTAAAAAAACGTTATAAAGAGGCGCTTCCTTCAATGCCAATTGAAATTACAGGACTGAATGAAGTCCCAAAAGCTGGAGATATTTTTAAAGCATTTGATGATGAAAAAATGACACGTCAAATTGCTGAAGAACGTCAATCACGCGATCGAGAAAAAGAACTTAAAAAACGTTCTAAAACCTCACTTGAATCCCTTATGGGAGACATGGAATCATCTGAAAAAGAACTTAATCTCATCATTAAAGGTGATGTTAACGGATCCATTGAAGCACTTAAAGGACTCTTAGAAAAAATTGATATTGAAGGTTTCCATGTGAATGTGATTCGCGGAGAAGTTGGTGCGATATCTGAAAGTGATGTTACACTTGCAAATGCAACACAATCGATATTAATTGGATTCAATGTAAGACCTACTGCGTCTGTTAAGGCACTTGCAGATACACAAGGTGTTGAAATCAGATTATATTCGATTATTTATCGTGTTCAAGAAGATATCGAAGCTGCACTTAAAGGTATGCTCGCACCTAAATTCGAAGAAATTGTGATTGGTCAAGCTGAAGTAAGAGAAACATTTAAAGTATCTAAAATTGGCACAATTGCTGGTTGTATCGTAACAGACGGTTCTATCATTAAAGATGCGCTTGTACGAGTGTTAAGAGATGGGATTGTTGTATATGAGGGTAAACTCGCTTCTCTAAAACGTTTCAAAGATGATGCGAAAGAAGTACGTCAAGGGTTTGAATGTGGACTCTCTATTGAAAACTTTAATGATATTAAAGTAGGAGATATTATTGAAGCGTCTAAAATGAAGGAGATGGAGGTTGTCTAATGTCTATTTCTATAGAAAGACTTGCAAGCTTAATTCAAAGAGAACTTGCAACTATTGTGAATGAAGAAGTAAAAAATAGTCAAGTTGGCTATGTGAACTTAACAGAAGTAAAAGTAACAAAAGATTTATCTTATGCAACAATCTTCTACACTGTATTATCTGATGATGATGACATTATTAAAAAAGCGCAAGCATTGCTTGAGAAACATACATCAAAAATTAGAAAGCGACTTGCAGAAAAAATTCGTAACGTAAGAAAAATTCCAGAATTATTGTTTAAGTATGATGAAGCATTAGCATATGGAAATCATATTGATCAATTACTCAAAACAATCAAGTAACGCAAGTTACTTTTTTGTTATAATAACATTGAGGTAAAGATGTTCGCTGAAGTCATTATTGATATTAAACATCATGATGTTAACCACACCTATGATTATAAGATTGAGAAAGCATACATCCCTATTTTAGAAGTAGGGATGCGTGTGCACGTGCCTTTTTCTCATTCGACTAGAACGGGTATCATCATCAATATTAAAGAAACCTCTCAAACAGCGACAAAATCAATTATGGATGTGGATGCATCGATGCCAGTGATATCCAAACAATCACTCTCACATATACATCATCTTGTTAAAAACAATCACATGCTGTACCAACAGGCCATTGAGCTTGTTGTCCCACATGTATTTCAATTCAAATATCGTTATACAATACATGTACTCCAAGAAGATCCACTATTAGATTCACTTGATATGAAGGTCATGGATAAGACGTATGTCTTACTTAAAAGAGATGAACGATATTTAACAAAACTTAAATTATTACATCAAGATGGAAAAATACATTTAAAACAAACACAAATCTCACATCTTCCCAAAAGACCATCCAGTGTATATGTTTACACACAAAAACCATATCAAAGGTTAGATCGTGTTTTGGACCTACTGATACCGGGGGAACCTTATCAAAAAGAAGCACTCATTGCAATGGGATTGACACCATCTAATATAAAAACGTTATTAAAACATGAAGTTCTTCTTAAAAAAGACCATCAACACGTATTTACTACACAACGTAATATCGCTCAAAAAGGTAAGAAAAACATCTTCATACAACCTTTTGAAAGCATGTTAAAAACGTTAACGGAAGTTATAAAAGAGGTTAGTTTTAATCAACAATCATTACTAATTTTAGTACCAAATCGTACGTTACTTTTATATATTCAATCATATTGTCACCTCTCACTTGCTTATGATTACAAAACAACATCCAAACAATACGTGAACTTAATGGAGACATTAAACAAATCACCATCAATCGTCGTTTCGACAAGAAAAGGGATTTTTTTACCCCATACATTTGATCATATATTCATCGTTGAAAGTCACTCAAAAACTTATCGATATGATCAAGGCGTCTTTTATGATTCCATAGAAACCATTGATCTTTTATTTCCATATGCAAATATCTATCTTCATAGTTATGTAAAACATCCTTCTATTGCAATACTATCAAAAGATGATGAAATCACGGTTCACAAAAACGTTACGTATAAGAAACATTTACATATCATCTCCATGAAAGATGAATTGATATCAGGACATACCAAAGTATTATCAAGATCCGTACTCGAAGCTACAAAAAAAGCTCTAAAGAAGAAACATATTGTCATGTATTATCCTAGAAAAGGGTATCAAAAAGTCAATGTTTGTCGTTTATGTGGTGACGTACAAACATGTCCAAAATGTCATAAAAAACTTCAAGTTACACAACAAAAAAAGACGTATTGTACAACGTGTCATACAACGTTTGAATTGCATCATACATGTTCACATGATCATCAAAATATGATGAAACCATTGGGATTAGGACTTGAATATATTGCCAAACATATTGAACGATTAATCCCAGACCATGATGTTATTGTCATCGACAAAGATCATCAAGATATCCAATCGGTTAATCGACCATCTATATTCATAGGGACTCAAAAAATAATCTCGCATTTACATGAAATTGATTTTGAACTGAGTGTGATCATCTTAGCAGATATTTCCTTTCATTTTATTGGTCTATTAGATGATGAACACAACTTTATGGAGGTCATTTCCTTCTTACCTCATGGATTTTCAAAAATCAAAACATCTTATATTCAAACATATGATCTAGACCAGCCATTTATAAAAGGTTTATTAAATCCAGAAGCATACATGAAAGATGTGCTTCAAAACCGTCAATTATTATCATTACCACCCTTTTTCCATTTATTTGAAATCTATGTTGAAAATGCATCATTTTTTAAAGGCTATCAACATGCATTAAATATTCAAAAAGCATTACATGAAAAAAACATTCAAGTCATTGGACCCATCTATGATGAGACGCAACCCTTTCGTCTTATGATAAAATTAAATGCAACACAACTGGATACATTCTATTCGTTTGTTAGCACTCAAGGATTGCAATCAAGGAGAATACAATGAAAGTCATATTTTTTGGAACCCCTCAATTTTCATCGATCATTCTAGAATCCCTTTATGCAGATCACGATATATTAGCGATTGTTACGCAACCTGATGAATCTAAAAAGGTGTCACCTGTAAAATCGTTTGCTTTAGAACATGATATTAAGTTGTTTCAACCTAAAAAAGTTAAAAACATCTCTGAACATCTCATCAAACTGAACCCCGATATATATATTACTGCTGCATTTGGACAATTTATACCAAATAATATTCTTGATCATAAACCATCTATTAATGTTCATGCATCATTACTTCCAGCCTATCGTGGTGCTGCACCGATTCAATATGCTTTAAAAGATGGTCTTAACGAAACAGGGATCACCATTATGTATATGGTCAAAGAAATGGATGCTGGTAATATACTCGCGAAAAAAGTTGTTCCAATCCAGCATCATGATCATGCCACAAGTTTGACACTTAAACTCGCGCATGAAGGGGCTTCTTTATTACGAGAAACATTGCCATTGTTTCATAATCAAAGACCTTTAGGAGAGATTCAAAATCCAGATGAGATTACATTTGCACCAAAATGGCAACCTAAAGATGAATTGGTACATCTTGACATGAATTGTCAAACATTTTTAAATTATGTTAGAGCAAATGCCATGACACCAGGTGCAACACTTCGCACAGATGCATGCACATTAAAAATTTATGAAGCAATAAAAAATGATATAATACAACCAGATTCAGTCGGTAAAGTGTTTATATCAAAATCTTCACTTTCACTTTCACTTATCGATGGTGTGATTGATATTACAACCATACAATTACCAGGGAAGAAAAAAATGCCAATTAAAGACTTTTTAAATGGTCAAAAAAACTTTTTAGATGGCATGATATTAAAGGAGAGATAATGTCTAAAAATAGAATTATATTTACACGTGCAGAGATGCTAGAGTTTAATCGACAAACGTTACTCAGAAGAGGTGTGACATTGGAATCGATTGCAGACATTGCATATAAACAACAAAAAAGATATTCGGAAGATGTTACGTTTGAATTATGTTTAGAGAGTGTTGAAAAAATTTTGTCTTTTAGAGATGTCTTTCATCATGTACAACTTGCTGCAGAAATTGATCGTCTTGCAGAAGAGAAAATGTTTCATGGACCCATCCAAGATATTATTTTTGAAGACTTTGGATTATTTGGAATTGATGAGACGATGGGGTTAGATGTTGCAGGATTATACGGAACGATCGGCCAAACAAATTTTGGCGATATCGATGTTAATAAAGCAGGTATCGTTAAAGATTTGAATGAATTTGGTAAAAGTGATAAATCATGTCATACCTTTTTAGATGACATTGTAGGTGCCATTGCTGCATCTGCATCAACGCGTGTTGCTCAAATATCAAATGAAGATTTAGCAGAATTAGATGATGAAGGACATAACTTATTTAGACTTTCAGGAGAATAATATTGTTTTTTAAAAAACGTAGTTTGACATCGATGTCACAATCGGTGTTTTCTAAATTTTTTGGTTTTGAAGAAGGTGTCGATGTCACAAATGATGTCGCACTTTTAGTACGACGAAATATTGTGATAAAAAATATTATTTTTGTTTCCAATATTTTATATGGAATTATGCTTTTTATTTTATCTTTATCAAGCACTGGTGGTGTGACAGATTGGGTGATTACCGTTCTTGCATTTCCAGTAACCTTCATGATAAACCAAATATTAAAAAGACTTATCTATAGTGATCAGGAGGATAAGACAAAGCAAAGTGTTGCCATGTATGTTGCTGGGTTTTATATGTTTTTCTCTGCGATTCTTATTTATGCAAGATTGTATTCTATTCCGCATTTTGAAACGGGTGCATACATTTTGATTTATTATGCAATTGTTGTTATAAGCTTATATCAAGATAAAAAGCTTTTATCTTCAAGTTTTACAACACTTATCATTTTACTTACTGCGATTCATCTTATTTGGACGTTTAATTTGCAGCAAGCTGCAGAAGGATATACTGTGTTTGAATTCATTCCATTGTTTGTTCAAACAAATGATTTTCAAGACATCGCATTAAGAACGTTGCTTTTTATTCTGTTTTATTTTGTTGTATATGCGATTGTTTCCATGGGGCAATATATGCAACAAGAACGTAAATTAGAACTCATAAGAAGACGTCAGGTTCAAAGTGACTTCTCACATATCGTATCAGATTTATTTTCTGTGGTGTTTTCTGAATCAGATAAACGTATGGATCAACGTCATGCAATGCACATTCGCGAAATGTCTATGAAACTTGCAAAAGACGTTGGTTTAACCGATTTAAAAACCAAAGAGTTAGAGTGGTATACCACAGTACATTTAAAATTTGAAGAGATTAAAGATTTAATTACAAAAGAAGAAACACAAACGCAATCCACATATCAAAAACTTAAAGAAAAAACTGAACTTGGATCGAACATCGCGAAAAGATTACAACTTGCACAAAAATGTGAAGAAGTGATTCGAGCATATATAGAGGGTACAAATAATGATCATTTTATTTCCAGTATGCAATCGATTCAAAAATCAGATATTGCGGATGTCATTTTATGTGTGGATATGTATTTGACTTTAAGAGAACTTCGATCATATAAACGCCCGATGAATCATAGCCAAGCGATGAAAATATTAGAAGGCGATTTATCTGTCTATATTGATGATCGAATTATCGAAAGATTTGTGAAATTTCAAGATGAATACGATATTATTTTTAAAAACTTCTAAATCATGTATAATTAAGCTAATAACTTAATCGTCTTATTCAGAGCTATGTAGGTGAGGTGACCGATGATATAGCAGCAACCTATAAATTATAAGGTGCTTTCACTAAGAGGGAAACCTAACAATAAGAGAGAATAAGGCACTGTATAAGTGTCTTTTATTTTAGAAAGAAGGAAACAATGATTAAATTATTTAGTAGTGAATCCGTCACTGAGGGACATCCAGATAAAATAAGTGATCAAATATCTGATGCGATATTAGATGCTTATTTAAAACAAGATCCAAATAGTCGTGTTGCTTGTGAAAC
>CAXRJA010000089.1:0-2167 GCA_964230965.1 Acholeplasmataceae bacterium
GTTCCTGTTTTTTTCGTATCACCTAAACGTTCCAATTCACTGACTTTTGATCCACCATCTTCAAAGCGCTGATGCCAAATTCCACCATCTCTATAAATTGTTAAATCTAAATACTGGGAAAGTGCATTCACAACAGAGGATCCAACACCATGTAAACCTCCAGAAACTTTATAACCACCAGTCTCAGAAAATTTACCACCAGCATGTAATGTCATAAAAATGACTTCTGTTGTTGGTTTACCTGAAGCATGCATTTTATAAGGGATGCCACGACCATGATCTTCTATCATGATTGAGTTATCTTGTTTAATCGTTAATTTTATTTGATTACCAAATCCAGATAACGCTTCATCTATCGCATTATCCATGATTTCCCAAACAAGGTGATGTAAGCCACGACCATCAGTTGAACCGATATACATACCGGGTCTTTTACGTACTGCTTTTAATCCGCCAAGTATTTGAATGGACGATTCATCATAATTTTGCATATGTTTCTCCTTGATTTATCTTCTTAATTATAACAAAAAATAAAAAATAATGCGATTTTTTATGATAATTGAATAGGATATACTTCTCATATTGTGTTATAATATTTGACGGGGTATCTATATTATGCAAATTGTTTATATCATTTTACTCATATTATTATCATATATATTAGGGTCGATTCCAACTGGACTCATATTGGGAAAAGTATTTAAAGGTATTGATATACGAGACCATGGTTCTGGAAATACTGGCGCAACTAACGCCGTTCGTGTCCTAGGTTTTAAAATTGGTATTTGGGCATTTATTTTTGATTTTTTAAAAGGCGGATTTGTTATGGGCCTTTTATGGTTCTTTAAGTGGGAGCAATTTTATATACTAACGCCTTTTAATACTGAAATATTATACGGTTTTGTTGCTGTCATCGGGCATGTATTTCCAGTTTATATTGGATTTAAAGGTGGTAAGGCAATGGCAACCACTGCCGGTGTCATCTTATTTATTGAACCGCTCATTGCTTTAATAGCGATCATTGCCTTTCTAATTGTATTCCTTAAAAATCGTATTGTTTCCATTGCATCATTATCAGCTGCAGGCATTACACTGCTACTTATGATATTACGTCCATTGTTATATAGTTTATTTCCATCCTTTTTTGCAGGATTAACAAGCAAGGGACTTGAAACATACGCATTAGAGTCAATTGTGGTTGTCATCATCGCTGTGATCATACTTTATCGTCATATAAGTAATTTAAAGCGCTTAGGTCAAGGAAAAGAATTTATATTTAAGAGAAAACAATAAAAAAACGCGAATTTCGCGTTTTTTATTTGTATTGATTCATAGAATTCAATATTTGATTGACTTGTTTTTGAGAAGGTGTTCTTCCCATTTGACGCATCATTTCTTTGATCATATTTTCATTTACTGGAGGATTTTTTTCTAAGTAACGTTTAAACCAAGCTCTTGCTAAGAAAAAACCAATCACGCCTCCTGCTAGTAATACTAAGATAATTATAACGATAAATAATACAACAGATATTTCCATAAGATCCCTCATTTCTATTCATATTTTATAAGAAGATATGCTAAAATACAAGTGAAATGGAGATTTTATGATGTTTTTAGTCGCCATCATCGTGAACGTTTTATTTACAAGTTTAAGACTTTTTTTTATTGGCTATGTAATAAGACTTCTATTTAGAAACACAAAGTATGGTCGTGTTGCAGTTTTGATCATTGTATTCTACCAACTCATCTTGATTATTTCTGATATCAATAATGTCTCTGGGATACTCGATTTTATTGCTTCCATCATAAGTTTTGTATTATATATCTTCTTATTTGATTCGATTTCATTTAAATCAATAAAAAAATATAAAGGAATTGATACTTCATTTAAAACCAAATATTTAGAACGTACAATCGTATATGCGATTACTGCTATTACATGGTTTTCTGCAGGTTTTATTTATGTGACTTTAGGCGGTATAGAGACACTATTCGTACTCGCTTTACTCATCATGAATATCATTGTAATACTTTATGTTTTTAAAGAAACGAACGAATATGCATATATCATTGTTGGTAAAAGAATACATAAAGTGTATCAATTTGACGTGCCTAAAAAAGCATTTAAAGTGCGATTTGATTCGTTTTTATCCTCAGATTCCTACAT
>CAXRJA010000090.1:0-5387 GCA_964230965.1 Acholeplasmataceae bacterium
TTATTTTTTCTGAAGATACATTTAAACAAAAACGCTTTGAATACGAAATCGACAATGATCGATTGTTTAGTTTTTTAGATATTTATCAAGAAGATGAAAATAATATTAGAGTGATAGAAGTAAAAGCGACAACATCTAAAAAGTTTGAGGACGCGACTTTTTATTTTAAACGTGGCAAAGATAAACATCACATGTTTGAAAAAGTGGTCGATATGTATTATCCATATCATCTTTTACATGAAGATGTGTCTAAAAATTATCAAGAAAAATACATAAAAATGCAAGATAAAGATCATGCTATTGGTGAATATATGTATGATATTGCCTATCAAAGATATATCATCGATCATGTATTAAAAACATCTAAAAAAGTATCTTATTTTTTAGCAATACTCAACCACCAATATGTATTTGACGGAGCTTATGATAAAGAAAATAAACCTGTGTACTCAGATGATATCATAACCCTTGTAGATGTAAGTGCCATTACAAAAGAGATGATGCCTGCATTAGATTATGATGTTTCACATGTATTACATTTAGTGAATGAACTCAACGTTGAACCTGTTCCACTTGGGAAACATTGTTTTTATAAAAAAGATAAAGAATGTCCTTTTGTACCTATTTGTTTTAAGCATGTCCCAAGAGAAGATCATATTTTGACGTATTTAGATAGACATCACGGCTATGTTTATGAGAAAAAAGGGGAGACGATTGATATTTGGGATATTTTAAATGAAGGGCATACACATGCATTAGAATTAAAAGATGCATTACTTGACCCAAATCAATATAAATCACCAAATCGAATTATAAAAAATAGAATTCAAAAAGAAACAGTGGCGCATTTTAAAACTTTTCAAAACGATCAACCATATGTGAATAAGAAGATGATTGGAAAAATTTTAAATACTTTCACATATCCAATATATCACTTAGATTTTGAATCTTTTCCAGCACCTCTACCAAGATTTCAAGGTGAAATACCTTATATGCAATCACTCTTTCAATTTTCTATTCATGTAGAAAAAAAACCAGGTATGTGTGATATGGAAAAAGATCATGTTGGATTTTTATCCAACTCACACCAAGACCAAAGAAGAACACTTGTAGAATCTATGTTAAATGCGATTAAAGAAGATGATGGTACGATTATTGTTTGGAATGATTCATTTGAAAAAACACGCATCAGAGAGTTGGCACGATTATTTCCTGAATACGAAGAAAGACTTTTAGATATTCATGATCGTATTTATGATTTAATGAAAGTCTTTAAGGGTGATAAAGATATTCAAGGTGAATCAATGATGAATTATTATGACAGGCGCATGCAAGGGTCTTTCTCTATAAAAAAAGTACTACCACTTTTCAGTTATTTAAGCCACCAAGCACTTGATGTCAAACATGGTGGTGAAGCGATGGAAGTGTATGCCCATTTTCCTAATTATGATCAAAAGACCTTTCATCAAAAATATCATGCACTCATTGAATATTGTAAACTTGATACATATGCAATGGTAGAGATATTAAGAGGATTAAGGGAAATGAGCCAAAAATAATAACTATGGTATAATAGCTAAGTTGTTCACTATACTTTAAGAATCGTGCGTTAAAAAATAACATAGATATGCAGGGTTTTTAGCAACATATAAGGAGATTTATGTTATTTTCATCTTTACCACTGATTCAACCTATTTTAAAAGCTGTTGATAAAAAAGGATACACAACACCATCGCCGATCCAAGAAGCAGCTATCCCTGTCATTGTTGAAGGGAAAAATGTATTAGGACGTGCTGAAACAGGGACAGGAAAAACAGCAGCATTTTCACTACCGATTATTCAAACACTTTTTAAACTTGGTAATAAAAGACATCCAAGTGCACTTGTATTAGCACCAACAAGAGAACTTGTTGAGCAAATCAAAGACTCTTTCATAAGCTACGGGTCGTTTACAAATCTAAAAGTGCTCGCAGTGTATGGTGGCGTCTCAGATAGACCTCAAAAGCAAAAGCTTGCAAAAGGCATTGATATATTAGTTGCAACGCCTGGTAGGTTACTCGATCTAATCAATCAAAAAGCGGTGATGTTAAAATTTATAAGCCATTTTGTTATCGATGAAGCAGACCGTATGTTCGATATGGGGTTTATTGCTGATGTCACTAAAATCATAAATATACTTCCCAAAAAGAAACAGACATTGATGTTTTCTGCGACGCTTGATCGAGAAGTGATGGCACTTGCAGATCAACATATTGGAACATACGAAGTTGTGGATGTCGCCAATGAAAAAGTAGATTTAGCTCATATTGCACAACAACTTTTTTATGTTTCTAAACGTAAAAAAATTGAATTACTCAAACTTCATATTAAAGAAGGACCGGCATTACAAACACTGATTTTTACAAGAACAAAAAGAGGTGCAGATCAATTATCTAAATTACTTTCTGACATGCATTTAAAGGTTGCTGTTATACATGGTGATAAATCTCAACATCTAAGACTGAGAGCGCTTCAAGGATTTAAAGCACATAAATATGAATTTTTAATTGCAACAGATGTTGCAGCAAGAGGTTTGGATATACCGGCACTCCCTCGAATCATTAACTATGATGTTCCTGAACAAGCAGATGCTTATATTCATCGCATGGGACGTACTGGACGTGCAGGTTTATCAGGAGATGTTTATACGTACTGCTCAAAAGAAGAAAGGTTATTATTAAAACCTATTTTTAAGGAATTGGAATCACCACTTATTTCAACGAAACATCCATTTGAAGAAGTTGTAGAAGTTAAAAAGATTCAAGCAAGACCTTTTGCAAAAAAATCTGGTAAGCATCGTTATCGTTTATCTGGTAGAAAAAGATAACAAGAGACATGGTTCATGTCTTTTTTTATGCTAAAATAAAAAATAAGAGGGAATCATGAAAAAAATTAAAAGAAGATATCTTATATTATCGATAATAGGAATTATTTTAACGTTTTTAGCAATTGGGCCAAAACCACAATTTGATAGAACAAATCCTTTTATGGCATCCAATGATAAAACTTTAGTCATGGCACATGCTGGTGGTAAAGGGGTGTATCCTGATAATACGATGAAGGCTTATCAATATGCATTTGATTTAGGGGTGGATGTGCTTGAAATGGATCTACAAATGACGCAAGATGGAATCCTAGTTTTATCTCACGGTGAAAATGTCACAGGCAATACGAAAGAACATTCTAATTGTGATACGTTAATTTGGAAAGAAACATATGCTTATTTATACAACAATTGTAATTTCGCCTATACATATCAAGAATCCGATGGTAGCTATTTATATAGAGACTTCACACAAGAAGAAGTTCATTTAGAAAAGGTATATTTACCGACACTTGAAGAAGTTTTTCAAACATTTGGAAAACAAACATTATATAATATTGAAATTAAAGCAGATGGTGATGCACCAAGAAATGATGTTGCAGATGCTCTTTATGATTTGATGGACGCATACGATGTCATTGATCATGTATTAGTTGCAACTGCATTTGATGATATTAGTGAACATATCTTAAACACATATCCTGATGTCTATCTATCCACTTCTTTAGGTTCTGCGAGAACGTGGATTGTTGGGATGTATACCATGACATCTATTACACTTGGAAGACCCCCATATGCAGCGATTCAAGTACCTACAAGTTATGGCTTCCCTGTCATAAATACACTTCAGTTAGATACAAGATATTTAATACGAACCGCACAATCTCATAATATCGCGATGCATTATTGGACTGTGAATGATGCAGAAACGATGCGTACATTAATCGCAAGAGGTGCAGACGGTATTATCACAGACTATCCAGAATTGCTCATGTCAATCCTAGAAGAAGAGGCATAATGTCCTCTTTTTTTATGCTATAATATCAAGTGGAGATTATATGACTTTTACACAACTATTTTTACAATTTTTTAAATTTGGCATGTTCACTTTTGGTGGCGGCTATGCCATGATTCCAATGATGAGTCGTGTTTTTGTTGATGAGGAAAAGCTTATTGATGAAGATACGATGACAGATTATATTGCAATTTCTCAAATTGCACCGGGTATGATTGCCATTAATATGGCAAATGTTATCGGTAGACATCTAAAAGGTAAAAGAGGTAGTTTTATCGCTGTGAGCGGTGTCGCATTACCATCTTTAATCATTATTTCTATTATTGCAGCATTTATTCCAAACATTATGACAATACCTTTGGTTAATGACGCGATACAAGGGATTGTGATTTCAGTGATTTTATTGTTGTCTCTAACTGTCTTTAAACTGCTAAAATACTTAAGTCAATATTGGTATTTAATTCTCTATGCTATTTCTATATCAATTACGGTTTTCTTTTTTAGCATTCCGATCGTACTGGTTATTTTATCTGCCATTGTTTTAGGAAGTTTGCATGCATTCATATTATCTAAAAAGGACATCCAACATGATTGAGTTATTATTTATATTTTTGTATGTTGGATTTCTAACAATTGGTGGTGGCATTGTTGCAATCCCAATCATTCAACAACAAGTCGTTTCTAAAGGTCTTATTTCGCTCACAGATTTTATTGTGATGATTGGTGTTGCAGAATCTACACCAGGTCCAATTGGGATCAATGTCTCAACATTTGTGGGGTATGATCAATTTGGCATTATTGGAGCACTCATTACTACAATAGCATTTATTACCCCATCATTTTTGATTTTATTTCTCAGTATTAACTGGATAAAAAAATATCGAAAGCATCCCTATGTCAATCAATGGTTTAAATATTTGAAAGCGGTCGTTGCAGGACTCATTATGTATGCAACATTTACATTAATCGATATTGGATTTTTTCAAACATCTTCATTAGATTTTCGATCTTTTATTATATTAGGTATATTGATACTTGCTTCGATAAAGTTATATAAAAAGCCATGGGCAATTGTTGTAATTGGTGGTATATTAGGCATCCTTATATACTAAAAAGGAGATTTAAATGACAAATTATGAGGCGTTCATTGTTTTGTGTAATAAATTTACAAGATATTTATCGGATACATATCAATTAAAGTCAACGTCTACGATGGGGCAAGTTATAAGAATATTAAGACACCGTCATCCCCTTATCAAATATCACTTTGAAGCACTCGATAGTTATGCAGATTTGAGAAATATGTTAGTACATGAAACATATAATAAACATGTACTTGCACAACCATCTGATCATGTTATAGAACATTTTCAGTGGATATATGAAAGTGTTTTAACACCGATCACACTGAAAGATTTAATGCATAAAGATGTCATATCTTTAGATGCAGCGATGACATTTGCTGATGTTTTAGATCATATCAAATCATATACATTCACGCATTATCCT
>CAXRJA010000091.1:0-4224 GCA_964230965.1 Acholeplasmataceae bacterium
AATGTTGATTTTAAAGCTATCGCTTTAAAATATTTACAACTAGCAGAAAGCTTTAAATCTTATTTAGAATCGTGACATGACACTCAAATAGATTTTAGAATTACCAAAATATTCACAAAGTTTATCTATCATCCAAACTTACTTAAATCAGCAGCTTGATTATCATGATCATCTTACGGCTTTTTCACATTATATTAAGATCTTGTACGCTCTAAAATCATTTCGTGTTCTAATGGAAGAAACAGAACATTTTTTTGATCGATTTTTAACACTAGAATTTAATGAAACTATTGATCATATAATGCATGTGTATATTGAAAGTGCGCTTGAAACTGAACAATTTGATAAAGCATCTAAAATGATTCAATCTAGAAAAACAAGACTTCCACTACTCAAGCATTATGTTATTTTTGAACAAGAATATCAATATTTAAAAAACATTGGTTCCGAATCGTCTCAGTGGGTCAAAGACCAACTTCAAGATCATGTACCACATGCACATGCATTTATCATGAAACGTGCACTAATCGAAATATATATGAAAGAGCATCATGAAGAACAAGCATTAGATGTTATTCATCATTTAGAAGAAGAATATCACCAACACATATTTCATATCCATATTCAATTACTAGATACTCTTAAAAAATATAAGGAAATTATAGAATTATATAAAACAAAGTATCGACAAGACTTCTTACAACAAGACATCTATTATCTTGTCAAAGCGTATATGCATCTTGGAGAGGAACAAAAAGTCATTAACTTAGAAGTAGATTACGAAATACTGATGGATGAAGAACATCCTTATAAAATGCAGTATTATGAATTATTACTTTCTTTTTATGAACGTATTCAAAATGCATTGTCCATCAAAATATATCAACAAAAACTTAAAGCACTTAAATCTCAAGAAAAGGTTGTTAAACAAGCACCAATAAAGCAAGAACAAAAAGTTCAAGTGGAACTTGTTCAACCGGCTAAAAATCAATCTGTACAAATCATTGAACGCATGCATAAAGTCATCGCTTCATTTTTAACTTTACATAAGGATTTATCTTTTAGAGATGAACTAAGATTGAAATTATCTATTCTTAATGAAGTGAGTTTATTCGAAACATTTGTTATGTATATACCATCTTCTCGAATGCTTTATTTTTTTAAAAAAGAACGATTATATGACAAAAAAGTAAAACCTGAACAACTAGAACAAACATTTTTAAAATCGTTATTACAATCTAAAAAAGAAGGTGTCATAGAAGCACCTTTATTTGAAGAATTTAAAGATGTTTTGACGTCAAAACATTATACAAACATATCACACATGTATGCTTACCATATGAATGATGCATATTTACTTTTTTATTATGAGCGAAAGATGCAGCGCTATGCTGAAGATGATGATGTTTTACGTATGGCATCGAACTATCTTAGTTATGCATTAAAAACGTATCAAGTTCAAGAACGTCAATCTCGTCAAGAAAAAATTTTAACGTTACTTTTAGAACATACAAACATACCATTAAGATATTACTTTCAAGGTCGTTTTTACAATAGTAAAGCACTTAAAAACATGTTAAATCTTGAAGATGAAGAGACGATTCAGAGTTATTTAGAAAAAGTAGTATTTGACAATCAAAAAAACTATCAAAAACAGTTGCATGACATCCTTCAGTTAAAACACACAGATCTAAAGCTCACATATGGTGTGGGTAACAAAATGGTTCAAGAAAACATTCAATTGTCAAAAATCGATTCAGAAGTCATGTTAGTTTCAACATTTGAAGATTTAAATGAACAGCTTTCTATGCAGTCTCAAATTGAAGCAAATGCACTTAAAGATCCATCGACGCAGCTCATGAACTACAATGCTTTTCAAAGAGACTTTCAATCTCTTATTAAGCACAAAGTGACATTTATTTTAATAGATTTACAACCGCAACTCATTTATTTATATGGTCTTCAAAAATATCATGCATATTTTAAAGATTTTTGCAATGAAACAATAAAATTCTTCACTGAAGATCAACTGTATTTATATAATGATCATCAACTGATTGCTGTATTACCAGGTAATGATATTCGTTCAATAGATAAACATTTAGCGCTCTATCAAAAAAAATTGAATCAAAGTTATGCACAATCGATAACATCTGAAAGTTTTCATATTCATATTGGCTATTTAAGGTATCCAGTTGCTTCCAAACATCAAGATATACAAACCATTATGCATTATTTATTAACGGCGTTATTTCAAGCGAAACGTACGCCAAGCAAAAGACATGATTTTCAATATATCGACTATGAAAAAGATATGAAAGAACAATACATATTAGATCAAATCCATCATGCCATTAATCATACACAATTTGAAATTGGGTTTCATCAAATTATTGATCAATCCTCAAATAAAATGTGGATGTATGAATCTTTTATTTACTTATCAAATTTACAAGTATCACATCACGATTTGAGGCTCGTTGCAAAAAAAAGACAACGTTTGTTTGATTTGGATATGGCCCATTTTAAAGTCGTTTTAGAAATGCTCGTTGAATTATATCAACATACCCAAAGTTATATTAAGATGATTGTCCCTATGGACGCAGAAACTGTTAAAAATAGTATGTTTAATACATATATGACAAAGTTTATGATGCAGTACAAAATTCCTAAGCACATTATACATATAAATATCACAGGAGATTTGAAAGCATCGACATACATCAATTTATTTAAAGATTTGAGTGGTCTCGGTATTGGAATTCAAACAAGTTCTTTAAAAGTTGCGCTTTATTATCCCGTTGAAGCACTTCATTTTGATATCAAATATCCTGATGAAAAAATGATCCATTACTTAAAATCCATTCAATCCATGATGGCAACATTTCAAATTGATTTTGTTTTAAGAAATATTCTTAATCGAGAAGTAAAACAAGAGTTACTAAAAGAAAAGTTACATTATATCGAAGGACCAATTTATAAAAAACTAACAAAACAACATGTATTTGACAAAGTCAAAAATAAAATGTCAAATTAATGTATAATAATATTGAGGTGAAATTATGTCATGGAATAATATCACGTATTTAATAGGTGAAAAAGTAAAAGTTGAAGGTGAAAAGAAAGTTGGCGTCATTACGAGAATCGATGAAAATAAAGGTGTCATCTTTGTTTTACATAAAAGGATGAGAGAACAAGCTTATCCATATCCAGAGGCTTTAGAAAGTGGTTTGTTAAAACCAGAAGTTTCAAAAAGATAAATCCAAAGGTTTATCTTTTTTTTTACTATAAATACATTCGTATTTGTGTTAGTATATGTATATGAACACAAAATTAGAAACATCAATTTTACTGAATCAATATCATATAAAAAATCGTTTGGTGATGGCACCCATGTGTATGTATCAATCAGATGATACAGGTGTTGTAAAACCTTTCCATGAGGCGCATTATTACATGCATGCACTTGGTGGGATTGGACTTGTTATGATTGAAGCAACTGCAATTGACTCACATGGTCGGATATCCTTGAATGATTTAGGCATATGGTCAAATGATCATATTAAAGGATTGAGTGTACTTTCAACGAGAATAAAAGAAGCAGGTAGCATCTCATGCATTCAAATCAATCATGCAGGAAGAAAAGCTGTAGGTCAAAATATACTTGGACCATCTGCAATTCAACTTGAGGGGAAAGATTATGTGCCAAAAGAGATGACTCTTGAAGATATCAACCGAACAATCAAAAACTTTCAAGATGCGGCAATGAGAGCAGATAAAGCAGGATTTGATATGGTTGAAATCCATGCTGCACATGGCTATTTAATTTCCCAATTTATGTCTCCTTTAAGTAACCAAAGAAACGATATTTATGGGTTGAAACATCAATATTTAAATGACGTCATTCAAGCTGTTAAAGAAGTCTGGCCAGTAGAAAAAGCAATTTCAGTAAGAATTAGTGGAACAGAATACCATCATGAAGGATTTGATATTGACGATGTCATCAAAATACTTAAGGCATGCAATCTTGATAGAGTAGAAATCATTCATGTTAGCAGTGGCGGCAATATTAGACCTAATGTGACATCTTTTGAAGAAGGATATCAATTACCACTCGCGAGAAAAATCAAACACGAATTAAACATAAAAACCATTGGTGGTGGGCTACTCAAAGACCATATGATTGGAGAACAAGCACTCATCCATGAAGATTGTGATATGGTA
>CAXRJA010000092.1:0-8745 GCA_964230965.1 Acholeplasmataceae bacterium
ATATCATTATTTGCCATCATTTATGTTACAAATCCGTATAACATAAATAAGGTAAAGATCTAATTTAAATGGATCTTCCTTTATAATTCTCTTATATTTTATCATTCTTGTTGTAAACTTTGACGTTAGGATAAAAGTTTAACTGTTTTTTATCAAACTTTTGTCAGATTTTTGAAATCAAAATTCCTCTTTTTTATAGATGGTGCAAAATTCCCCAATTGTCGAAAGTTTTGTAAAAAACAAACAAATTTAGATACATCTTCAAAAAAGCACATTATAATTTCACGAATATGGTAACATCAAACCAAACTTAGACATTATTCTTCAAAAAAGGAGGTTATCATGACGTTTAATGAAGCTGTTCCTAAGTTTTTAAACTATGTACGTGTGGTGCGTGCAGAGGGAACCTATCAATACTACAAATCTCATGCGAAAACAATTCTTCTTTTTCTAAAAGATCATGAAGTTGAGGACACGACAATGGATACGTGTCTCGCGTTTGTAGACTTTCAAAGATCTAGAAATCCAAAGCTTAAAAATAATACCATCAATAAATATATGATCACGGTAAAAGGTGTCTATAAGTTTGTCACCAATAGAGCACTCCATTTTCCAAAGTTAAAAGAGTCTGTACCTGTAACGGACATCGTTCCGGATCATGTATATGCATCGATCTTAAGACATCTAGAATCGAAACTCCATCTTAAAACCTATCTTAGAAACTATGTCTTTATTAGACTCCTGCGTGATACGGGTGCAAGACTGAACGAGATGCTTCATATCGAACTACACAACATTGATCTTCATGAGAATGCCATCTATCTAGAAGTCACCAAAAACCATGAAGCACGGTATGTCTTGTTTACCAGAGAAACGGCTGAATATCTTAAAGACTATATCCGGCAATGCGAGATCAAAGGACGACTTTTTATTGATTTTGTTACTGGTACACCGATGACCAAATCCGCAGTTCAAAACATGTTTTATAAAATTCGTACAACACTTGGTATTAAAGAAAAAATAACGCCACATAAATGGCGTCATACATTTGCAACCCAGTACATGCGATCATCAGGCAATACCGAGATGTTAAGACTGTTTTTAGGACATAAGTCTCATAAGACCGTTCAGCGGTATATTCACTATAACAGACAAGACATATTTAAGGCATATCGTGCGTATGAAAAAGATCTTAAAAATGCTTCAAATTTCAATCAAAAAAGAGGGTAAAGGACTTCTTACTTGGACAAATAAAAAAACCCATAAAAACGGTCTTAAAATGGCTTTGGTGGTGGCTCCGGGCAGAATCGAACTGCCGACACAAGGATTTTCAGTCCTTTGCTCTACCGACTGAGCTACAGAGCCTAATAATGGCGGTCCGGACGGGATTTGAACCCGCGATCTCCTGCGTGACAGGCAAGCATGTTAACCCCTACACCACCGGACCGTTTTTTGGTTGCGGGAGAAGGATTTGAACCTTCGACCTCCGGGTTATGAGCCCGACGAGCTACCAGACTGCTCTATCCCGCGATATATAAAACTTATTATTAGACAATGGCGGAGGAAGAGGGATTCGAACCCCCGCGCCTTTTACAGCCTGTCGGTTTTCAAGACCGATCCCTTCAGCCAGACTTGGGTATTCCTCCATACGATACAAACAATAAATAGTGGTGGACCCGGTAGGACTCGAACCTACGGCCGACCGGTTATGAGCCGGTAGCTCTAACCACCTGAGCTACGGGTCCAAAGTGGTAGCGGCGGGGGGAATCGAACCCTCGACCTCACGGGTATGAACCGTGCACTCTATCCGGCTGAGCTACGCCGCCAAATCTGGTATTATTTGTTTTTAACTCAGTCATAAAACAAAGATGCGTGAATTTGGTGGAGCCTAGGGGGCTCGAACCCCTGACCTCCTGCGTGCAAAGCAGGCGCTCTCCCAGCTGAGCTAAGGCCCCAAAAATATATTATTCAAGTGGTACCTCGAGCCGGACGTGAACCGGCACGGATTCATCATCCATGGGATTTTAAGTCCCACGTGTCTACCATTTCCACCATCGAGGCAAATAAGTGGGGTCCCGTAAAGGACTCGAACCTTTGACACCTTGATTAAAAGTCAAGTGCTCTACCACCTGAGCTAACGGGACATAAAAACGTGGTGCCGAAAGCAGGACTTGAACCCGCAACCTACTGATTACAAATCAGTTGCTCTACCAATTGAGCTATTTCGGCTTAATGGTGGGAGATAACGGGCTCGAACCGCTGACCCCCTGCTTGTAAGGCAGGTGCTCTCCCAACTGAGCTAATCTCCCATTAAACAACCGACATGTTAAGACAGGTGGTTGATGAAAATAAGTGGTGGGCCTAAATGGACTTGAACCATCGACCTCACGCTTATCAGGCGTGCGCTCTAACCACCTGAGCTATAGGCCCCATTCATGAAAAAATACACAAGTGCTTAAACATTGTATCACTTATTTAAGGCGATTGTCAACATGTACATGCACCTGTGAAACATCAAGATGGTGGAGGGGGGCAGATTCGAACTGCCGAACCCTAAGGAAGAGATTTACAGTCTCCCGCGTTTAGCCACTTCGCTACCCCTCCAAAATCGGCTTGCTTATCTATTCTATAAGAAAATAATTAAAAATGCAACCATTTTTATTTTAAAATCTTACAGGATCTTAACCTTTATGTTTGTTGAGAATATCAATCACGGTTTGTATCTTTAGATCATCGCCTGATAAGGTGATTTTTCCTTCTTGGTAAACGGCTTTTAATTGATATTTATCTTCGATATCTTTTAAGTGTTTTGTTTCTGTTTTAGAACCAGACACAGGTTTTTCTTTTAACTGTTGAATCAGTGATTCTAATTGACGCACACTGAGTGCTTGATGAATGACTTTTTTCGCAAGTCTTAAGGCATCTTTTTCACTAAGTTTTGATAACGCTCTTGCGTGACCCATGGAAAGTTTGTGATGTTCTACTAAGATTTGGATATCTTGATGCAGTTTTAATAGTCCAAGCATATTCACGATATGACTTCTAGATTTTCCAACTTTTAACGCAAGTTCGTGATGTTTATATTTCTTTTCTTTTATGATCGCATCATAAGCGCGTGCTTCTTCAAGTGGGTTTAAATCTTCTCGTTGAATATTTTCAATGAGCGCAAGCTCATCAATCTTTTTATCTTCATACCCTCTTATGACAGCGGGAATCGTTTTATAATTGAGTGTTTTATACGCACGATAACGTCTTTCACCCGAAATAATCATATAGTAATCTTTTACAGGCTTTAAGACGATGGGTTGAATAAGACCGTGCTGAGAAATGGAAATCGCAAGTGCTTCTATCTGGTCATCATTAAAATACTGTCTTGGTTGATTCGGATTTGGTTTGATTTTTGAAAGTGATACTTCTTCTATGAGTTCGCCTTCAATATCAGATTCAACTTGATGTTCTTCAAGTAAATCTTTAAACTTTTTGGGTTGCATTACGTTTAATAATCTCCTTTGCTAAGGATTTATAAAGCTTAGATGCGACAGACTTTGGTGCATATTTTGTTACTGGTACACCATAGGTAGGTGCATTTTGTACCGCAACATTGGTTGTAATAATGGTGTCAAAGACACCATCTTGAAAATATTCTTTTAGTTCGTGCACAATTTGCCAACCTGCTTTTGAACGTTTATCTAACATGGTAATTAGAACACCTTCAATCGAGAGTTGATATTGGTTCACTTTTAAGTTTTTTTGCACACTATGTACTGTATTTAAAAGTTGTGTTAACCCATCAATAGCAAGATATTGACATTGAACAGGGACTAAGACGGAATCCGATGCATGCAGTGCAGATAATGTTAAAAACCCTAGTGATGGTGGGCAATCAATCAAGATATAATCATAATCGTTTTTGATTTCTTCGATGCGTTGTCTTAAGATATACATTTCATCTAGGCCTGCTACGCGTACTTTCATGCCTAAATGAGAAAGTTCAATGGTTGTTGGAATAATATCGAGACTTATATCTTTGATATGAACGGCTGATTTTTTAATGCTTGCCTCTCCGATGACCACTTTTTCAATCGTATATTTCAGTGATTGTCTGTGAATCCCTAGTGAGGTGGTGGTGGATGCTTGTGGATCATAATCAATGAGTAAGACTTTTTTATGCATTGCAGCAATCGATGCTGAAAGATTGACACTCGTTGTTGTCTTTCCCACACCACCTTTTTGATTTGCGATTGCAATGACTTTACCCATGCTTATAATCCTTTATTTAATATCGTTGCATAGGCTCTTGGATAACCCATGACATGTTTTTGTTTTTTAAATACCATGATACTACGTTTCCCATAATTTAATGGAAGGTCATAATCATATCTTTTATACCTTGTTGTTTTGAGTATTTTAAGTGCGTTCATGATGTTTTCAGATGAGATTTGTTGTGGGGTTACATATAAATAAAGATACCCACCTTCTTTTAACATCGGAATAGAAAGTTCAAGAAGTGTTGCCATATTGGCAGTAGCTCTAGAAACAATGACATCATAATGATTGAGATGTGACAGCGCGTGATGTTCTGCTCTATTATGAATACATATCACATTGTTTAATTGAAGCATTTCTGTAACATGTTTTAAATACTGAATCTTTTTTAAGTTACTGTCTAAAAGAGAGATGTTTAAATTGGGTCTTAAAATTTTGAGTGGTAAGCCCGGGTAGCCTGGTCCCGTCCCAATATCTAACATGTTTAGATTATCATATAATGATACGTCTTTTAAGATCCAAAAACTATCAATAAAATGTTTGACGATAACATCCACTTCTTCAGTAATCGATGTTAAATTGGTATGACTGTTATAATCAAGCATCTTTTGATAGAGCGTTTGAAATAGCTTAAGGTTGTCATCATTTATTTCAACAGGGGATAACGTTTTAAGTTGCATCATATATTTGCTTGACCAGATTCAATATAAATAATAAGCATCGAAATATCGACTGGAGAGACACCAGAAATACGAGATGCTTGTCCAACCGTTTCAGGTTGGATACGTGTAAGTTTTTCTCGTGCTTCTAAACTCATATTGGTAATTTTATCATAAGTAATGGTTTCTGGAATTTTTTTATGTTCTAATCGCGCCATTTTAGAGGCTTCTCTTAGTGATTTTTGTATGTATCCATCATATTTAATAAAGGTTTCAACTTCTACTTCAACGTCAAGATCTTGTTTTACATATCCAAACAAGACAAGATCTTTTATGGCTATTTCAGGTCTTTTCAGTAATTTATCAAAAGACATCGATTCATAAATTGGTGCAGAATCTACGGATTTTAATAGGTCATTGTTTTCTTTTGTCGGTAAAATGACGGTTTCTTTTAATGTCTTAAGAAGTGTGTGATATTGATCTTGTTTTTGGATATATCTTTGATAGGTTTTAGGATCAACAAGTCCAATATCATAGCCTTTTTGTGTAAGTCTTGATTGTGCATTATCATTTCTAAGGAGTAATCTAAATTCTGCAAGTGATGTTAATAAACGGTAAGGTTCTTTCGCCCCTTTTGTTACTAGATCATCAATTAGAACACCAATATAAGCATCATGGCGTTCTAATACAAAAGGATCGTTGCCTTGGTTTTTACGTGTTGCATTGATGCCTGCCATGAGTCCTTGACCAGCTGCTTCTTCGTATCCTGAAGTGCCGTTGATTTGTCCTGCACAAAATAAATTTGAAAGTTTTTTCGTTTCTAATGTATGTTTGAGTTGTATTGGATTGATTGCATCATATTCAATGGCGTATGCATAACGCATGATTTTCGCGTTTTCTAACCCTGGAATACTATGTAAGATTTTTTCCTGCATGTCTTTGGGGAATGATGTCGATAAGCCTTGAACATAGTATTCATCTAAATCCATGGATTCTGGTTCAATAAAGATTTGATGTTCATCTTTATCAGAGAACTTCATAATTTTATCTTCAATCGATGGACAGTATCTAGGTCCAACGCCTTCTACATGGCCACCATACATCGCAGATGCTGTAATGTTGGCTAAAATAATGTCTTTTGTTTCTTTAGTGGTTCTTGTAAGATAACATGGTTCTTTTGGATTATCATAAATGACATTGTCATGAGAAAAACTTTTGATAATGGCATCACCAGGTTGAATGGTCATTTTTGATATGTCCACAGAATCTTTTGCGATTCTTGGGGGTGTTCCTGTTTTAAGTCGTATGATTTCAAAACCTAACTCTTTTAATTGTTTAGAAATACCAAATGTTGTGGGTTCACCAATAGGACCGCTTTTTGTTTTTTCTTTTCCCATTAAAATATCGCTATTTAAATAGGTTCCTGTAGTAATGATCACTGTTTTAGAGGCGATCTTTGTCCCATCAGATAAAATCACACCTTTTAATAGATTATCTTCAATCCATAATGATTCTACAAAGGCTTCTAGTAACGTTAAATTGTCTTGTTTTTTTAAGACTTCCAACATAAACGCTGGGTATTTGAGTTTATCAATTTGTGCACGAAGCGCACGAACTGCTGGACCTTTAGAGGCATTGAGCATTTTCATTTGAATTTGAGTGGCATCTGCGGATTTTGCCATTTGACCACCTAAAGCATCAATTTCTCTCACAACAATCCCTTTTGCAGGACCACCAATCGAAGGATTACATGGCAAAGAGGCAACCTTAGAAAAGTTACCTGAAATTAAAAGTGTATGTTGTTGCATGCGTGCCATGGCGAGTGCTGCTTCTATACCTGCATGACCACCGCCGACAATGATTCCGTCATACATCATAAACTGTCCTTCTTTTATATTAATTCTTTTACAAATGCTAAAATTGACGCTTGATCAAATCCAAAGTGTTTCATGACGAGATCGCCATCCGCACTTTCACCAAAAGAAGTCATTCCAATAATATGTTGTGTGAGTTGATACCAAGGCATTTTAGATCCTGCTTCAATCGCAACATGTAAGACCCCTTTTGGTAAAACTTGCTTGATATAACTCGAAGGTTGTTTTAAGAATCCTTCTAAGTGCGGAATAGATACCAAGCGGCATCCGATGTTGTCTTGTTCTAATTGTTTTTGAGCGTCTAATGCAGGTGAGACTTCACTACCCGTTGCAAGTAATACTACTTGTAGTGGTAATGATTCTTTAGAGACAATATAGCCACCTTTTAAAATATCTTTTTCATCTGCTTCAAACTGGATGACATCTTGTCTTGATAATACAAAAACAGAAGGTGTACGATGTGTGAGTGCGTGTTTATAATATGCTTTTGTTTCATTTAAATTCGCGGGTCTAAAAACATTTAAATTCGGAATGGCACGTAACCCAGCAAGTTGTTCTACAGGCTGATGTGTTGGTCCATCTTCACCGACACCAATCGAATCATGTGTCATAACAAATATAGACGGGATATTCATGATTGCAGATAACCGGATGCTTGGTTTCATATAATCACTAAAGACAAAGAATGCACCACCAAAAACATGAAGTCCACCGAACAGTGTCATTCCGTTAACGATGGCACCCATCGCATGTTCACGCACACCAAAATTAATGTTTCTACCAAGTAAATGATCTGGCATAAAATGACCATCGAATCCTTTGGCTTTCGTAGACGATGATAAATCTGCCGAGCCACCGATCACATTTGGTAGGTGTTTTGAAAGTGTATCTAATACTTTCCCACTAGATACGCGTGTTGCTTCAGGTTTATCTGTTTTTAGATCATCTAAGAATGCAAGATCTTCCATTGTTAAAGGTGTTAAAAATTGAGATAATACGTTAAAGTCATTTGGATATGTTTTTTTGTATGATTCAAGTTGTTTTTGATAGTTTCGATACGCACGTCTTCCACGTAAAACCGTATGTTTACGGTAAAAGTCATAAATTTCTTTATCGACTTCAAATGGTGGTAATGTATAGTTTAAATTTTTTCTTAGTGCATCAATTTGATCTTTAGAAAGTGGTTTCCCGTGTGCATTGGATGTCCCTGCAACATCACTCCCAAACCCGATTTGTGTTTTGACTTCAATAAAAACGGGTTTATCTTGTTGGCGTTGTCCCTTTTTAATCGCTTTTTTAATCGCATCTGGATCCATACCATCTAAGACTTTTATGTAATAAAACCCTATCGCTTCCATTTTCTTTTTCGTATCTTCAGAAAACGTATATTTGACTTCGCCATCAAGTTGAATATCATTTGAATCAAAAAGAATCACTAAATTGGATAACTTTAAGTGTCCAGCTAAACTTAGCGCTTCTAAAGCAACACCCTCTTGAAGATCACCATCTCCAACCAATGTATAAATATATTGGTCAAATAATGTCACATCTTCTTTATTAAAACGTGCTTGAATATGTTTGGCTGCAAGTGCCATACCAACAGCATTCGATACCCCTTGACCAAGTGGACCAGAAGTCGTTTCTATGCCACGTTTAAGATCGTATTCAGGATGTCCTGGTGTATGACCAAATGTTCTAAAGTTTTTAATGTCTTTTATTGAGATATCATATCCTGCAAGATGATTCATAGCGTATAATAATGCTGATCCATGTCCTGCAGATAAAATAAAGCGATCACGATTATACCATGATGGATATCTTGCATCAATACGAATGAAATCTTTAAATAATGTATACATAATGGGTGCTGACCCTAAGACAATACAGGGGTGTCAACTATTTGCTTTTTCAATTGCATCAAAACCTAAAAATCTTAAGGTGTTGAT
>CAXRJA010000093.1:0-4423 GCA_964230965.1 Acholeplasmataceae bacterium
ACCTGTAAATGTCTGGTACAGTTGATCTCGGGGTTATCGTATATTGATAACCCAAAAAGATGGTTGGATGCTCATATATAAAACGCACAGACGTTTCATCCATCTCTGTTTCAAAATGCGGTGCATCTCTAAAGTAATTCAATAATAAATCAATATCAACATATCTTGATTTTTCTTTGAAAAAGTGAATTCTAAATGTTTGCATGACACCCTTTCTTAAACTTCTGTTTTGAGAATTTGTTTAATGGATGCGAAATTGGTATTATCTAATGCTAATGGCGTGATTGAAACATATCCTTGATCAATCGCTTTTATATCGCTGCCATCATCTTCTAAATAATTTGTCACACCATAATTAGGTACATAAATAAGTCCATCTTTCATTGCTGAAAAATCAGAGTGTTGATGGCGTTTTCCTAATTTTGTAATTTTAACACCGATTGGTTTTGCAACATGTGCTTTCGGAAAGTTAATGTTCAATACATAATTGCCTAAATATAGTTCTGATTCTTTCATTTCATCCATGAGTTTGACAGTTTCATCAAATAGATATTCTAAATTAGGCACAGATGCAGCAGAAAAAGCTATCGCTGGAATGCCTAAAAATTTAGCTTCTCTAGCAGCACCCACAGTGCCTGAATAAAAAATATCTGTCGCGACGTTATGACCGTAATTAATGCCTGATACACATAGGTCAAAATCAACATTAAATGCTTTGAGTGCGATGCCAACGCAATCAGCAGGCGTCCCATCTACAACGATCATATGTTTAGAACCAACAATAGGTTCTGGATAAAATACATTAATATTATTCTTAATGGTGATAGACATACTTTTTGCAGACTGACCTTCTTTTGGTGCAGAAACATAAACATTTCCAAAAAGTGCCATCACTTTTACAAGTGTTTCTAATCCAGGTGCTAAATAGCCATCATCATTTACAACTAATATATTCATAGCGACTCCTTTAATACGCGATGACATCTATCACATACATGACCGTCCTCTAATGATTCAAATACATTCCAACAACGCTCACATGTATGTCCTTCAAAAGGTTTTAAACTCGCACTTAATGTTTCAGAAATGTCAACGGTGACTTCTGCAACCATTAAGATTTGTTTTAAACTAAATTGCATGTCTTGAATGTGATCAAGCATCTCTTTTGGTATGTTTAATGAAACGGACGCTTGCATCGATTTATTGATAACTTTTTCATTACGTGCAATTTCCATTTGACTGTTGACGACATCACGAACTTTTTTCACATCTTCTAAATAACTTAAATATTTTAAGAATGTTTCTCTTAAACGTTTTTTTGGCATATCTTCTAAGTAAATATCTTCAAAACGCGTATTTGGTACATACTGATATGATTCAGATGCCGTATGTGGCATCAGCGGTGTAATTAAAATGAGTAGCGAATACAATATATCATAAAGTGTTGATTGTATCGCACGTCTTTCAAAATCATTTTTATTTTCTAAATATAAAATATCTTTTGTAAAATCTAAATAAAACGCACTTAGGTCATTAATGATAAACGGCATAATAACACGATAAACCTTATCAAATTCATACATATCATAACTATCAATGACCTCATTGATGATGTCATCCATACGAAGTGTCATCGCACGATTCATATTACCACGCATTGAAAATGAAACATAATGGTCTGTGACATCAAAATCACTGATGACTCCAAGAATGTATCGTATTGTATTTCTAATTTTTCTATAACCTTCAGAAATTTGTTTTAAGTTATCATCACTAATTCTTAAATCACTTTGATAATCCGATGTCGCAACCCACAAGCGTAAAATATCAGCACCTAACACATGCATCACTTTGATTGGATCCACTGTATTTCCTAGTGATTTTGACATTTTTCTGCCTTGTCCATCTAAGACGAATCCATGAGACACAACAGTCTTATAAGGTGCTTTCCCAAAGGCTGCCACGGAAGTGGATAAACTTGAATTAAACCATCCTCGATATTGATCTGATCCTTCTAAATATAAATCCGCAGGAAAGGCTTCGTCTCGGTTATTTAATACCGAATATGATGTTCCTGAATCAAACCAGACATCCATAATATCAGTTTCTTTCTTAAAGATGCCATTTGGACTCCCTGGATGCGAATATCCCTTAGGCATAAGTTCTTTTGCTTCTCTTTCAAACCAAACATTTGATCCATGTGCTTCAAATAGTTTTGCAACATGACTTAATATCGCTTGGTCTAATATTGGGTCACCATTTTCAGCATAAAAGACAGGAATTGGTACACCCCATGCACGTTGACGACTTATACACCAATCTTCTCTATTTTCAATCATATTAGAAAGACGTAATTCGCCCCAATTTGGATACCATTGAACATCTTTTACAGCTTCAAGTAAATCTTTCTTAATAGATTTTACACTTGCAAACCATTGTGGAGTTGCTCTAAATATGACAGGTTTAGAAGTTCTCCAATCGTGTGGATAGCTATGTGTAAATTTTGTTTGATTGAGTAGTAAACCTTGGTTATCTAATGATTGAATGACCTCTTCATTAGCGTCTTTGTAAAATAAGCCTTTAAATTGTTGAGCATCTTCAGTCATAAACCCTTTTTCATCTACAGGACAAAACACTTCTAATTGATATTTATTACCAATCATGTAGTCATCCTCACCATGACCAGGTGCCGTATGAACAAGTCCTGAACCATCTTCTGCAGTTACGTGATCACCACATATTACTGGACATGTCTCATCAAATACAGGATGCGCATATGTCATGTATTCAAGTGATTGACCTTTGATTACAGTGACAACTTCATAGTCTTCCCATTGCGCTTTTTCTACAACATTGTTTACGAGTGTTTCTGCAACAACATAATGCGCATCACCAACGTTAATCACTGCATAATTTAAGTCTGGATGCACCGAAACAGCTTTGTTTGCCGGTATTGTCCAAGGAGTTGTTGTCCAAATGACAAAATATAGGTTTGAATATGTTAATTGTTTTGTATCGATTGCTTTAAGTGCTACGTAAATCGATGTGTCTTCAACATCTTTATATTCTATTTCTGCTTCTGCCAAAGCAGACTCAGAAGACGGCGACCAAAACACAGGTTTTAACCCTTTATATATCAACCCTTTTTCAACCATTTTTGCAAAAATTTCTATTTGTGCAGCTTCATAGCTGTTTTGGAGCGTAATGTATGGTTGATCCCATTCTCCTAAAATTCCAAGACGTTTAAATTGTACTTTTTGTTTTTCAACCTGCTCTAACGCATAATCCATGCATAGCTTTCGATATTCATACAAAGGCATGTCTTTACGTTTAATCCCTTTTTTAGCAAGTGCGGTTTCAATGGGTAAACCATGTGTATCCCAACCAGGTATGTAACGCACTTTGAATCCAGCCATCGTTTTATATCTTAAAACGAAGTCTTTTAAGATCTTATTAAGTGCATGTCCAATATGAATATCTCCATTTGCATATGGTGGCCCATCATGCAAAACAAAAGACACTGCATCTTTTCTATTTTCTAAGACACGCTCATATAAATTGAGTTTTTCCCATTGCGCTTGCATTTCAGGTTCTTTGACACCTAAATTTCCTCGCATCGGAAATTCTGTTTTTGGTAAGTTTAATGTATCTTTGTAGTCCATATATTTCTCCTTAAAATAAAAATGCAAAACAAGAACTAGGGACGATTATATCGCGGTACCACCCTATTTCCAGCTTTGCTGACACTTCTTTTTCAATTGTACTCAAAGGTGATCCCATATACACGAACTTTTCTAGACTTTCACCATCTCTAGATCGCTTATATAAGTATTGTGTACTGTGCTGTCCTTATCATCATACGATTCAATTGAGTTCTTTTAAAAATGTTTTAATTGATCCATCGTCAAATGCTGACTGATTTCCAAACAGTAATATCTTTTCTTGAACTGGAATTACTTCTCCATCGATGGCATAACAAACACCTGATAAAAATGCAATGCTTTTATTAATATCATCGATTTCTAAGTTTTCGAAATTAATAACAATCGGAATATTTTGTTTCACAATATCTGCGAGTTCTATCAATTTTTCATCGAAAGCATGGTCAAGTTTATGAAATTGAATGAGATTCGCTGACGGTTCTTTCGGTGCATCCACTGATTTTTGTTTTTTTCTAAACAGTCCCATGAGACTCCTTTAAAATAGTTTTTAAATATCTCCCTAAACGTACATGTGTTGTATCATAAGTCAATGCGAGGGCATAATCATCTGACATACCCATAGACACAAACTTAAGATGCATGTCTTTACGTAAATTGGATGTGATTTCAAATGCTTTTTTAGTACCTTCGAAATCATCAATTTTTCCCATGGTCATGAGACCAAGTACCTTTATTTTATCATATTTTTTTAGTTCTTCATA
>CAXRJA010000094.1:0-7286 GCA_964230965.1 Acholeplasmataceae bacterium
TTTCACTGGTATACGCGTCAATGCATCTAATTTAATATCTGGTTGTTCTATTTTTGAAATCAATACTTTTGCAGCCATTTCACCTAAATTTAATCGATCTTGCGCAATGGTCGTGAGGGTCGGTGTGAAATGCTTTGCAAACGGCATGTCATCAAATCCAATGATTTGAATATCTTCTGGTACGTTAATTTTTAAATCTCTGAGTCCCTTTAAAACACCAAGTGCGATATCATCCGATGCAACAAAGATGACTTCAGGTCTCTCTTTGATCAGCGCCATCATTTCAAGTACGGCACGATAACCTGAAGTATCTCCAAAAGATTCAGTAAAGACCACACTACTTTTTTCTTGATGCCAACCTTCTTTTTTAATATAAGATTGATACGCTTGATAGCGTTCTTGAAATTGTTTTGCTTTGAGTGGTCCTGAAATGTATGCAACTCTATCTTTTTTTAAATCATTTTTAATATAGTCCAGTGCCAAATAGACACCTTGTGCATTATCTGAAACAACAGAATGCAACCCTTCAAAAATTAAGTCATTAGACACAGAAGGAATATGAGAATCAATGAGTTCAATCAATCCTTGATCTTGATCATTTCCTGTGACGATATACACACCATCCACACGTTTATTCATACACCATTCTAAATATGACATTTCATTTCCACCTAGACGTCTTACAATAAAACTTAATTCATATCCAAATCGTTCTACATACGATTTAAAATGTTGAAGCAAACTTGAGAAAAACGCATGCTCTAATCCGATGTTTAACGCCTCTGTAAAAACAACACCAATCGTAAAGGTTCTTTTAGATTTTAAGTTTCTTGCACTTTTTGCTGGTACGTATCCAACTTCTTTGATGTATTTTAATACACGTTCGCGAGTAAATTCTGATACATTACCATTTTGATTGAGAACTTTTGAAATGGTTCCTGGTGAAAGTTCTAATGCTTTCGCGATTGTATAAATCGTTTTTTTATCTTTCATTTATACTTCCTTGTAGTAGGATACTCTATGGATGTGCATATGTGTTGGAAGATGGTCATCGTGAATTGGCCCACCCCAAGACCCACCTAACGCAATATTAAAAATTAAATAAAAAGGTTGATTAAAAGGCCATTCAATTTCTGTTTCATGAGGGCCTTTATTAAAAGACACAATTTCTTTTCCATCTAGTAAGAAGGTAATATGGTCATTTCTCCAAATCATGCCATATACATGCGGTTTTTCATAGACATCTTCAATGACTTCCTCATGTGTTAATTGATTGCCTTGGGTAAAATGTCTTGCTTGAGAATGTAAACTAAAATGAATATGGTTTGGATGATGTCCAACATGTTCCATTAAATCGATTTCACCACAAAGTGGCCATTTTGTACCTTCTTTAAAATTTTTACCCAATAACCAAATTGCAGGCCAAGTTCCATGTCCTTTAGGCAGTATTGCCTCAACTTCTAATTTCCCATACTCAAAAAGCATATGTGGGTAACTTGTAATCTTGGCACTCGTATAAGCATTATCTTGATACGATTCTTTTTTACCGATAAGTGTTAAATATCCTTGAGAAAGGTCTACATTGTTTGGATATGGGGTGTAAAACTGTGATTCTTTATTTCCAAAACCATGACCACCTGTCTCAAAGGTCCATACATTTTCATCGACATGTCCTTGATCGAAACGATCTTCAAAAATAAGTTGATATGCCATTGTTATACTCCTAAATACACATCTATCTCTGGATAGTGTGTTGTAATTGGTAATTGTAATTCTTTTTTATTTGCAAATATAGATTTGATGTGATAATGATTTGTTGGTGTTTCTAGATGGTAATGAATCGTTGTTTTTTGTCCAAAAATCATCGTGTGAATCGAAGCTTTCCCTTCAATAAAATCAGATGATACAAGTTTTGGTTCTAAAAAAAGTTGACCGAATTTAAAGTTTAATCCAAACACTTGCTTTCTTAAGATAAATAATAACCAAGAAGCCGAACCAGTCAAATAAAGATATTTTCCTTTACCTTCATCATTAAAATATTCAGGAATACCCTCATATACTTGAGCATCATCTTTCATAGACTGATAAAGTATTGATGTCCATGCCTCATCGGCAAGTTCGTTAAATTGATAGTTATAAAGACCGTATGCATACATCATTGCCATATGAGAGAATACTGCACCATTTTCTTTGTGGCCATAAGCAAAATAAAAGGCACGACCAAATCCATGTTTCTCTTGATCATATAAAGAATTAAGTTTATAACCACCTAAAGTAGCATCAAATAATACTTTTTTTGTTTTATTTGCAAGTTTGACTGCTTGCTCATGAGATGCAATACGATTGAGTAAGGCCATTGCTTGTCCAGTCAACATGACCGTGTGGTCTATATCAAGCAATGTCGCTTTATGGTCAAAGTAACTTTGAAATATATCCTCTACAAATGCTTCTTGAAGATGTTTCATGTGTGAATCATAAATTGATTGAAGTGCGCTTATTAATGCCTCTTTATTCACCCATTCTACATCTTGAACATCAGAATGAAAATACGTCTGAAGATCCATCGTTTTAAATATTAAATCTTTTAATGGTGATAAGAGTTCAAATTGATCTTGATCAAGGGCTTGAATTAAATGAATGATCTCTAAAACATTGTTAACATACATCATCGTAAAGGCAATTGTTTCCGCATGTTCATGTCCCATATCTAAACCATCATTCCAATCTGCATCCATAAGTTTTACATAACCATGTTCTCCTAGATGATTGAGTGCAACAACGTGTTGAACCAAAATATGTTCAAGAATAGTTCCTTCATATTGTGTGAATCCAGGTTTTTGATCTTTTTTTATCGACCCGTAGCCATACAGATGATCTTTAAAATATGATTGTTTTCTTAATAAAAACGCGACATCTCCGGTTTCATGAATATACATCAAGAGTGTGATGAGCGGCCAAGCACCATGATCAGACCAAACTCTTGTAATCGCATTTCGATCTGCTTTAAATGCACCCGGTTGATCACCAATAATGGTTGCATTCGATCCATCTAAACGAACGCCTTTGAAATACTGATATAACATGTCATAGACATTTGGATCGTAATACATATTGAGTGCAATCAGATCTTGCCATAAATCGCGCCAACCTCTTCCACCTTTACCATAATCATGATGCGGTAAATAAGAATTTCCCATTATGCGTCTAAATAACGGCTGCAATGAAACAAACTTTAATCTTTGACTTACTTCATCGGAAATGAGATCAAACGATAACTGATTGACATACGGTGCATATAATGCTTCGCTTGCTTCTAAATCTAATAAAAAGGTTTCTACATCAAGTGCACGTTTCAACATATCTTTTAACGAGTGAGTGTCTTCAGCAACTCCAATGGCTAATGATAATGTAACCGATGTATTTGGTTTGATCGTGATTGTTTCTGTATGAAATGAAGCAATCGTCTCATACCCATAATATGTACCTTGTAAAACAAGATCATCAAGACCTAAAGGAAACATACGTGACCCCTCTCCGATAAATCGATCTAAAGTGGGTGAAACACCAATGTTTTTATGACCTTGCATTTCAAATGCAACACCATACGATAGTTGATTGATGTGATGTCCTGTTTCATCAAAATGTAAAGTTGGCGTCATTGTAAGTATGTGATGATCAATGTGCGTCACATTAAGTAAAGATGTTACATGTCGATGGTCACGTTGATTTTCTGCAGAACGTCCGTATAATTCAACTGCTGAGATCGCTTTAAATTGAATTGCATGATCACCCGTATTCGTTACGTTAATCAAGTGTCTTTCAGTATTTGTTTCGGAAACAAGGAAACTTGTAGTTTCTATTTTGACTGAATCTTCTTGACGTGTCACTTTTTGATAGCCATACCCTGTCTCATATGTGAAAGCTTTATTTTGTTGGTGTTCTAATTGACCATTGAGGTCATATCGTTTGCCATCAATATAAAACATAACATTACGTGACGATGGTTTATATAAATCTCTTTCAGAAGTCGGTTCAAGTACATAATGATCGTGGTCCAACGCTAAATGACCAGCAAAAAAAGGAGTCAGGTATCCTTTTAACCCCTTTTGATTCATGAGTGGGAAATATATCCCTTTATTCGATGTAATTTGTTGTTTTTTAATCATGTTAACCCTCATTTGGAAACCGATTTCCTAAAACCATTATAAAGAAATCAATTTAAAATGTAAAGGGTTTCATCTTATTTAATTTATGATTATTGTTTGAATACTGTGAGCAGGTAAATATGTCTCAAAATCGACATGTTTATGATGTGATGAAACATGATATGCTTCATCATGAAGATTAAGTAATACGGTGACGTAACTTCCATCTGGTCTTAAAAATACATTATGCAAAATGGATTGGCTAGAAGAGAACATTCGTTTTGACCCTTTTTGAATATGTTTTGAAAAATGTTTCATATAAAAATAAGATGGATTTAAAATTATTGTTTCAGGAAACACATCGACCATAATTGGTGAAGAACATAAATTATTGACATGATTTGGACCACCCGATGTATCTAAATATAAATTCCAATCAATGTAGCCTTCTGTACCATTGGATATGTCATGCATCATATTTTTGCCGTATCTTTCAGCAACATCATAAGAATGTAGATGTGGTCCACCTTCTTGACACCCTTCAGTAAATAAAAGATGTTTATCTTTAAAGGTGTCATGTGTTTTTTTAACTTCTAAAAAATGATCATTATCATACCAATGAAATGCAACACCATAAATATAAGACGCTGCTTCTTTATCATTTAAAATATTGGAAGCACGCTCAAACATCACATCTCGATTATGATCCCAAATATATATCTTAGTTTTTAAATTTGCTGCTTTTAGAGCTTTACCTAAAGCAAGCACCATTTCTTTTTCATCTTGAGCATCATATAAACATGATTCCCATCGTTGTTTTGCTGCAGGTTCATTTTGAATGGTTAATGCATCAATTAAGATCCCTTGATTTTTGTAAGCTTGAATAAATTTAATGATGTATTGTGCCCACAAAGGATAATATTTCTTTAAAAGTTTACCACCTTTAATTGCTTTTAAATTATCTTTCATCCAAAACGGGGGTGACCATGGTGATGCAAGAATCTGAATATTTTTTTGTGCAATTTTGGTCGCTTCTTTAATCATATCAATAATATGTTGATCTCTTGATATATCAAATGATTGTAATGTTTCATCATATGGCTGAACATAATCATATGTTCCTAACCCGAAATCACAACTATTAATTGAGATTCTTCCCAAAGAATAACCAATCCCATCGATTGGATCAAAATATGCTTTGAGCAACTGTTCACTTATGTTTTTTTCGACTCTCGATAAATTATATGCAGATGCTTCTGTAAATGCACCACCAAATCCTTGCATTGTTTGATCGAACTGATCCTGAATATGAATCTCTTCTTTTATCGCATGCATTGGCGCTTTATTTGAAACAACTTCATGTCTTTTGCCAGCTTTTGAAGTTTCATAAATCGTGATCATAAAGCTTTTCTCCTTAAAATGACACTTATGATGATTGCAACGACGATATCAACTGCAGCAAAAATAAGTAATCTTGTGATCAATATCTCATTTAATACATCATCCACTGAAATGCGTGCTTCAATTTCTTCTTCACGCATCCCTTGAACGAACGCAATCAAATTAAATTCATAATTAATTGTAATCGTGGTATCAATGATGTCTTCACCGTCATAATCTTTTAAAAGGATACGTCCTGAAACGTCTTCTTCAATCATGATAGTATAATAATAAAATCCTAAAGTATCCAATCCAACACTGAGCGCATAATCTTTATATGGTTCATCCAATGTTGTATTGATGTTTATGGTATCTGAAGTAAGGATGAGTTGACTTTGATCACGTGGATCATTTATATCCGTTGCATATTGAATACGCGTTAAATCTAATGGAATTACAAACACAACAAGTTGATGGATATCTCTGCCATTTTCAGATCCTAATGCTTGAACGATTTCGATAACATAATCATCATTCTCAAATCGTTTAATAGGTTCATACCCTAATGTAGAATATCTTAAAAAAGTGTCAACCTCTTGTGTTTCCACAAGTTCTTGAGTGATTTGATTAAATGTTTTATTGGTTTGTTCTTGCGTTACTTGAAACAATGTAATAAGGTAAATAATCGCACCAAAAAGTAAACTAATGATCAAATAGTATAATACCCATTTTTTCATAAAAACTTCCCTTTATGATTCATGATTTTTGAAGCACTACCTAAAAGTTGAATGTTTTGATTGTTAATAAAAAGTCCACCGTCATCAGGAATTGCATAGATGTCTATCGCTCTTTCTGAAACGACGCGTCGAATTGCCTTATCTTGTTGATTTCTTCTTCTGTAATGGACACTAATATCAAACCCATCAACAAAACCTAATCCTTGAATATATTGAAACTTATGATAGTCATCGTCTTTATAAAGATGCGGTTTTTTCAAATGTATCATCGCACCTGCAGATGAACCAATCGTTAAACCTTTAAACTGTTTTAAAGGTTTAACCAGTTGATGTTGATCAAATCTTTTCATCATTTGATCTGGCGCGCCACCAGGAAAATATAAAATCGTCGCGTGTTTTATTTTTTCGATACGTGTCTTTTCATCATCAGTATAATAATTTAAAAACGATACTTCAGAAACGCCATACATGCTGAACTGTCGATACATTTTTTGCACATACTCAGCGTCTTTATGATAATACGCTTGATATTGTGTTTCAGTAGAAAACCATAGATCAAAAAAAGAATACAAAATTACTAGTACGCGATCATCTTTATGGATGTGATGTTGCATTACATCATAAATGTATGGCTGATCTAAAATACTTCTACTTAATAATAAATGTTTCATACTGCCTCTTCTAATAAAAAAGCCCTTAAGGGCTATTTAATCTTCAATGATGACGCCTTGACCAAGTTTATAACCATAACCCCACACGGTTTCGATGATCTTCGGTTGTTTATTGTTTAGTTCTATCTTTTTTCTTAAGTTTCTTATATGAACATTAATGACATTTTCTGAAAAAAATAATGCTTTACTCCACAAATGATAAAAAATTTCTTCTTTTGAAAGTGTTACAGTGGGATTCGATAAAAATAATTGTAACATTTCAAATTCTTTAACCGTCAAATTGATTCTTTTTTGGCCATGATAAACTTGTCTCAGTCCAAAATCAATTTTTAAATGGTGGAATAACACTGAGC
>CAXRJA010000095.1:0-4016 GCA_964230965.1 Acholeplasmataceae bacterium
GACGCAAGTGCTCAGATGGCACCTGATATAGAAGCAGTAACAGAAGTTCCGACTGAAGTTGAAGCTGCACCAGAGACAACAGAACCTCCAGTCATGCCGGTAGAAGACATGCAAAAATTAGAAGAATCACCAAAAGATGAAGTAGAACAAACAGACGCAAGTGCTCAGATGGCACCTGATGTAAAAGAAGAAACAGAATCAGAACGGATTGATCAAGCGATTGCTCGTGCGGTTAAGGTACTGTTCGATACCTTGACTGTTCCATATGATCGAAATACTGTGGAAGACGCCCGTGAAGCCTATGATGCACTTACCGCAATGCAACAACTGTTGGTCACAAACTATCAAGCGTTATTAGATGCAGAGCAAGCACTGATTGATATCGATGCCGCCGCAGAAGTTGACGCGAAGATTGAATTACTGACATCGCCATATGACAGAAATGCTGTGGAAGACGACCGTGAAGCCTATGAAGCGTTAACAACAACGCAACAAGCGTTGGTTGAAAACTATCAAAAACTTCTTGATGCCGAGCAAGCACTTGAAGATATTGACGCTGCACCAGAGACAACAGAACCTCCAGTCATGCCAGTAGAAGACATGCAAAAAGAGAAGAAAGAATTATTTTTTGAGTTAGTGGTATTACAAATAATATTTAAAATAACATTACGAATATTAATCTTTGTATCTGTTACGGTAATAATACTTGGGTTAATATTTGTAACTTATGCACTCATTAGTTATCTAAGTAATAATGCCACATTGAATATGATCAACGATCAAATCAATAAGATTGAATTTTTAGGTAAAGGACTTATTGATTTTGTATTTGATTTGTTTAGAAGAATCGGAGTATAAAATAAAGGAATACGTTTTGTACTATGTCTGAAAATATTAAAATAACACCAATGATACAACAATATCTTGATATTAAAGAAGACTACGCTGATGCGATAGTCTTTTTTAGACTCGGTGATTTTTATGAAATGTTTTTTGATGACGCTAAAATTGCGTCACAAGTTTTAGATATCACATTAACTTCAAGACATAAAGAATCCAATATTCCAATGTGTGGGATTCCATTTCATGCATCTGTTTTATATATTCAAAAGCTAATTAAGGAAGGATTCAGTGTTGCAATTGCAGAACAAGTAACAGAACCCGGAAAAGGCTTAATAGAAAGAAAAGTAACACGTCTTATCACCCCTGGAACGGTGTTAGAAGGGGAGTTACTTGAGCCATCAGTTAATAATTATATTGCTGGACTTTCAGTGACTGAAACACAGGTTGGTTTAAGTTTTTTTGATATGTCGACAGGTCAAGGTCAAACTTATGACTGCCAATCTTTAAGCAATGCATTAAATTTAATGTCATCGTTTGATGTAAAAGAAATCATTATGAATATTGAACTTGATGTGATCAAACATATTAGAAAAAAAGTATTGAAATTACCAAAGACTTATCAAAGACAAGCAAGTCAACATGTTGATGGCCATTTAAAAGAAAGCATTCATTTGATTTTATTTTATGTTGAAGATACACAGCAACATCCAGTTGAACATGTATTACCATTTGAAGTTAAACGAATTCAAGAAAATATGCATGTTGAATCGCATGTTATTGCACATTTAGATATTTTTCACCCAGAAAAAAAACAATCACTGATGTATTATTTGAATCAAACACAAACATCTATGGGTAGTCGCTTACTCAATGAAATTTTAAAAACCCCCAGTAAAAATCTTGATCACATTCAGACGCGTTTAAATGATATAGAAACACTTATGAATCAACCTAAATTATTATTTATCCATGAAGCATTTTCTTCTGTATATGATGTGTATCGATTACTACAGCGATTCATGTATCACCGAGCCAATCCAAAAGATATCATTCAATTAAAAAAATCTCTCATTCAAATTCAACATATCTATGAATTGATGACATCCTATCAACTTTTTACAAATAAAATGGATGCATTAAAAATGGATGAGACACTAATTTCTTATTTAGATAAATCCATCGTCAACGATCCCCCAACGAATATATTAGAAGGTGGATTCATTAAACGTGGGTTTAATGAAACATTGGATACATACATCGATTCATTAGATTCTCAACAAGCGATTTTAGATGCATATCTCTTAGAGCTTAAAACAATCACATCCATAAAAAATATTAAAATTGGATATCAAAGACTTACAGGTTATTATATTGAAATTAGCAAAATTTATGTAGATCAATTAGAATCATTTGATTTTTTTCATCGTAAACAAACTTTGAAAAATGTTGAAAGATATACAACAGATAAATTAAAAAATATTGAAACGCGATTTTTGGAAGCAGAAACTCAAAAACTTACATTAGAACAAAACTTATTTCATCAGATCGTCAGTCACATTCATACCCATTACTTTACTTTATTAGAAGCATCAAAATTGGTTGCCTATTTCGATGTTGTTTTTGGACTTGCAACATATTTTAGAAAAAACGATTACAACAAACCAGTTTTTAATCAAAATCGTCAAATTATCTTAAAACGTGCGAGGCATCCAATCGTAGAAAAGCATACAAGGTATATTCATAATGATATACATTTAAATGATAAACATCATATGATGCTGATTACAGGTCCTAATATGAGTGGGAAGTCAACCTATATGCGTATGATTGCAATCATTGCATATATGGCACAATGTGGTTTATATGTTCCTGCTCAAGAAGCAAATTTACCCGTCTATGATGCAATATTTACACGTTTAGGTGCGAGTGATGATATTTCAAAAGGGATGTCAACATTTATGACAGAAATGGTTGAAACGAATCACGCGCTACAGGTTGCATCAAAAGATAGCTTACTTTTATTTGATGAAATAGGAAGAGGTACATCAACATATGATGGTATGGCGCTTGCTCAAGGTATTTTAGAATATATTCATGATGATATTTCATGTCATACCTTATTTTCAACACATTATCATGAAATGACACAGTTAGAACACCATTTAAAAGGATTAGAAAACTATCATGTGGCTGCAAAAAAACAAACGAATCACATGATATTTTTACATAAAGTTAAACCAGGAAAAAGTGATAAATCTTATGGGATTGCTGTTGCATCTTTGGCTAAGATTCCAGAAAAAATCATCGAGCGTAGTAAAATTATTTTAAAATCTTATGAGGCAATTCAACAAAAAGAAAACACAGATTTATTTACATATCAAGATTTGAAAGACACTTCTTCAAAATCATCATTGATAGATGGTATCAAAGCTATTGATATTGATTCATTAACACCATTAGAAGCCTTAAAAAAACTTGCTGAAATTCAATCTAAATTGGAGGATGATGATGGCGAATATTAAGCTTATGTCAAATCAACTTGCCAATATGATTGCTGCAGGTGAGGTCGTTGAACAACCTCAACATGTCATTAAAGAACTTGTTGAAAATGCAATGGATGCACAAGCAAAACAAATCATCATTGACATAAAAGATGAAGGATTGTCTTTCATTAGAGTTGAAGATGATGGCATTGGTATGTCTGAAGAGGATTTACCATTATCAATTCAAAGACATGCCACATCAAAAGTATTCAATATCGAAGACCTTCAATCCATTCAGACATTAGGGTTTAGAGGAGAAGCGCTCGCTGCAATTGCTTCTGTTTCAAAATTAAAAATTTTTTCTAAAACTAAAGAAGCCTCTGGTAAAGTGATGGAAGTTGATTCAGGAGAAATAATAAGTATCGATGATTATCCAATGAATCAAGGAACAATCGTTGAAATCACCCAACTTTTTTTTAACACTCCTGCACGATTCAAATTTATGAAATCGTCATTTCAACAACAGAAATACATTAGACAATTATTCATGGAAATGGCTTTATCTCACCCTACGATATCTTTTCAATTGATTGAAAATGATAAGATATACAAACAACCCTCTGGATCTGGGGATACATTACTTTTGATTGAAGAACTTTTTGGAAAACAATATGCCTCTGTCACTCAAAA
>CAXRJA010000096.1:0-2149 GCA_964230965.1 Acholeplasmataceae bacterium
GATAAACTTGCAAAAAATGCGTTTGATGTTCAAGTGAAACGCGTGTGTGATTATATTGGATCGTATTTTGTAACGTTAGGTGGCCTTGATATGTTATGCTTTCCAGCAGGAATCGGTGAAAATGCACCAGTTGTAAGAGCAGCGATCATGAACCGTCTACAAGCTTTAGGGATTACCTTAGATATTGCTGCCAATGAAGTGAAAGGTCAAGTTCAAAAAATTTCAGCAAATTCCTCAAAGATTCCAGTGTATGTTATTCCAACCAATGAAGAAGTCATGATTGCAAGAGAAGTGATGAAACATCAATAAAAAAGTGCGAGCGCACTTTTTTTATATATAATGGAGGTGAGGTCATCATGAAAGTAGAGATTAAAAAACTAGGCGTAAACGGAGAGGGTATTGGATTTTATCAACGGAAACCTGTTTTTGTCGATAGAACCATACCGAATGAAACCGTCACAGTCAAACCCATCATAGAAACGCATTCCTATATCAAAGCAGATTTAATTCACATAGAAACACCTTCAGTTCAAAGGCGCATTCCTTTATGTAAGTATTTTGAACGTTGTGGTGGATGTGATATTCAGCACATCAACTATCAAGCGCAACTCACCTATAAAAAAGATCATCTCGTGCAGTCCTTACATAAATACATGCATAAAAAACTAGAAGATGATGTTATTGGTGACATGATTGGTTCTAGAAAAGAAATTAGCTACCGTAATAAAGCACAACTTCCAATTAGAGATGTTAAAGGCATCCCTCGATTTGGTTTATTTAGACGTAATTCAAATCAAATGTTACCGGTCAGTCATTGTCCTGTACAACATCCACTCATCAATAAAGTGATGACACAAACGATTGATTTGATGCAAAAACATCATATTAAAGCGTATTTACCATCAAAAAGAACTGGACTGATTAAAGGACTCATGGCACGTGTCGGTCATGAGACAGATGCGTTGCAGCTGGTCTTTGAACTCACAAAAAAAGATGATTTAAAACAACTCATTACATCATTAACAAAGATGAATCAAGATATTATCTCTATTTACATCACAATCAATTCAGATCCTAAAAAACAAGTATATGTCAATGAAACTACCACATGTATATATGGTAAAGAAACCATTGATGCAACGCTTGCTGGCTATACCTATCAGTTATATCCACAATCGTTTTTTCAACTCAATAGTACTGTTGCAATTGAGTTTTATGAAACAATGATACAACTTGCAAAGTTAAAATCAAGTGATATTATTGTGGATTGTTATGCTGGTCTTGCAACCATTGCGCATATGGCAGCACGCTACATTAAAAAAGGGATCGCAATAGAAATCAATCCAAACGCTGCAGACAATGCACGTATGTCTTTAGATAAAAATGGCATTCAAAATATAAAAATCATCACTGGAGATGCATTTTATGTATTAAAACGTATCAAAGAAAAGATCGATGTCATTTTTTTTGATCCACCAAGAACAGGCTTAGGAGACAAAATGTTACATTTATTATCAAAAATGAAACTTAAAAAAATAGTATACGGTTCATGTAACCCATCAACACTGGCAAAAGACTTAAATATATTAAGTAAGCATTATACTATCAAAAAAGTGATTCCACTTGATATGTTTCCTCAAACTGCACAAGTTGAATCTGTGACATTACTCACATTAAAAAAAACAAACGTTTAAATCATGTATAATAAAGATAAAAGGTATGGACATCAATACATCCATTATTTTGAAATTAAGGTGAAATCTAATGTTTAATTTATGTAAAAAACTTCAACTTCAAGACCATATGAATGTATTTTATGATGATGCGTTGCATATCACACAGCACAGATATGAGACATATGATACCATGCTATTATATGTCACTAGTATTGAAATGTTAGAAACTAAACTTAAAAATCATTTAACACATCTAAGAAAAGATGGCTTGCTTTGGATACTCTTTCCAAAAGAAAGTAACAAGCAACACGTCATCGAACAGGCACTTATTATGAAACATTTAAATTCACTTGAATATCAAAAAATGAGAAGCATTTCATTGAATCAAGAAGTATCGGCTTTAAAATTTAAACACAGAACACATATAAAAAGACTATCTATAAAGGGCAGTATGCGCGTTTCAGATATGATGG
>CAXRJA010000097.1:0-20207 GCA_964230965.1 Acholeplasmataceae bacterium
TTTAGTGAATATTTACTCGATGTCTTTTTCTATGATAGAGAAAGAGGACTCTTAAAAACTTCTGAGCATCCTTTTACATCAGGTGTTACTTCTGTAGATACTAGAATTACGACGCGCTATTTAAAAGATAACCTTGCATCATCCATATTTTCAACGATTCATGAAATGGGTCATGGATTATATGAAATGCAAAATGATCCTAAATATGATGATACGTATTTACATGGTGGGACTTCATTGGGTATTCATGAATCACAATCACGTATGTATGAAAATATGATCGGAAGATCAAAAGCATTTTGGCAAGTACATTACAAAAAACTTCAAGAAGTTTTTGCACCTCAATTAGATGATGTAACACTGGGTGATTTTATGGACTATATGAATCATAGTGCACGCACATTGATTCGAGTGGAAGCAGATGAATTAACATACGCACTTCATATTATGGTACGTTATGATATTGAAAAACGACTTATTTCTGGAGATTTCGAAGTAGAAGAGTTACCACAAATATGGAACGATACGTATGAAGCGTATTTAGGTATACGTCCATCAACAGATACTGAAGGTGTATTACAAGATATACATTGGTCTGGTGGCTCATTCGGGTATTTTCCAACATATGCGCTTGGATCTGCGTATGGTGCTCAAATATATGATGCAATGTCAAAAGATATTGACACTGAAGAAGCCATCAAAAACAATAATATTCAAGCAATTAATGCATGGACAAAAGAACATATTCATCAATTTGCACAATCTAAAACACCAAAAGAAATTATGTTGATTGCAACCAAAAAACCATTTGATCCGATGTATTATGTGAATTATTTGAAAGGGAAATACGCAAAATAAAAGGTCTCTTGACCTTTTTTTGGTATCTTTATGAAAGTAAAAGCAGTCGATTATGCACATGATGGACGTGGTGTTGTAAAAACTGGGAAAGACTTAGTGTTTGTACCTAATTTAATGATAGGCGAAGAAGCTGACATCACGATCACTTCAAATAGAAAAAATTATAGTATCGGTGAAGTAAAAAACTATCTTTCATTATCTAAAGAAAGAGTCACACCCCCTTGCATGTATTATCAACAATGTGGTGGGTGTCAGCTTCAGCACATGACCTATGAACATCAATTAGAAATGAAACAAAAACGCGTTTCTGATGCACTCAAGCATATCGCAAAATTATATGTACCGGTTGATGACATCATCAAAAGTACATCACCATTTCAATATAGAAACAAAATACAGATGGCATTTGCCAATACTAAAGAAGGGCTGATTGCTGGTTTTTATCAAGCAAAAACAAAAAAAGTACTCAATATCAATACGTGTTTAATTGAACATGAAGAAGGCAATCAGGTCATTCAAACATTCAAGACATTATTAGATTCCTATCACGTGAAAGCATATGATCCTATTATTAAAAAAGGATGGATCAAGCATGCAGTTGTTAAAAAAGGGATTCATACAAATGAACTCATGCTCATCATTATTAGTCAAACAGAGGGATTTAAAAAAGAAGCACAAATCATTTCAGCGCTCATTCAAAAACATCCCAATATTAAAACCATCATTCATCAAGTCAATCCATCTATATATAAAGTCATCGGAGATAAAGATCGCATTATTTTTGGAGACGGTTTTATTCATGATACATTGGGTGAGTTTACTTTTAAAATTAGACCACAGTCATTTTATCAAGTCAATCCGCCTCAAGCAAAAAAATTATATGATCTTGCGTTAGAGCTTGCAAAAATCAACAAACAAGATAAGGTATTGGATGCATATAGTGGTGTAGGGACGATCAGTTTATTTGTTGCGAAAAAAGCGAAACATGTGACAGGTGTTGAACTCATTGAAGATGCTGTTTCTGATGCGAACTATAATGCCACTATCAATCATATAGATAATGTGAAGTTTGTTTGTGATGATGCTGAGACATTTATGGTATCAAACCAAGCACACTTTGATATTGTCATTGTAGATCCTCCAAGAGATGGGCTTAAACCATCTTTTATTGAAGCCATCAAAACAATGAAACCTAAAAAGATGCTGTATATATCTTGTGAGCCTTCTTCGTTAGCAAGAGATTTAAAGCAATTAAAAACGCTATTTAATGTTAAAAAAGTTGTTCCAGTGGATATGTTTAGTCAAACCTATCATGTAGAAACTGTGACATTGTTAGAACTCAAATAATCATTTTTAAATGATATAATATTCCTATGACACAAGTGGTATGGTTAAAGCGTGATTTACGTATAAGAGATCATGCACCTTTATTTCATGCAAGTCAATTAGGGGATGTATTACCGCTCTATATTTTAGAGCCTTTTTTGTTTGAAAAAGACGTATTTTCAAAAAGACATCTTACATTTATTGTTGAAAGTTTAGAAGATCTTAAGGCTTCATTCGCCGCTATTGGCCTACCTTTATTTGTTTATATCGGAGATGCCAAAGAAATATTCCAACAAATATATGACACCTACGGGACATTTTGTTTGCATAGTCATATGGAACATGGAATCAATCTCACCTATGAAAGAGATTTAGAAATAAAAGCGTGGACGATTCATCATCAAGTTACTTGGACAGAATATAAAATTTTTGGTGTAAATAGAGCTCATAGTTTCAAATACCGTTTAAGAGATTTTCATGGATGGTTAAAAGAAGGTATACTTCCAATTCCTAAAGATCCTCAACCTTTTATAGATCATAAAAAGATCTTTAAATTTACACTTAAAGATTTGCTTGAATTAGAAGTGAAAGGCTCAGCAATTTCATTTCTCATAGGTGGTGAATCCAAGGGTATCAAACGTGCAAAAGCTTTTTTTGATCAACGTTATAGAAAATATCAAGTTTACATCAATAAGCCTGCACTAAGTATTCATTCATCTTCTTTATTGAGTCCTTATTTAGCTTTTGGAAATCTATCGATTCGCATGCTTCATTTATCCACTCAGAAACATTTGAAAACGATAAAAGATCCTTTTTTAAAAAACCAATTAGAAGCATTTGAAAAAAGATTATATTGGCATTGTCACTTTATTCAACGAGTGGAAAGACACCCAGAACTAAATAAAGAAGCCTGGGATAAAAAACTTGAAGGTATTAGAGACACTCGCAAAGATTTATATGAGGCATTCAAAGAGGGAACAACTGGCTTTCCAATTGTAGATGCGTGTATGCGAGCACTTAAAATAAGAGGATGGATTAATTTTAAACAACGTGCAATGATTGCATCATTTGCATCGAATGTTTTACTTTTAGATTGGCGTGATGTAGGAGATATTTTGGGTTCCTATTTTATTGATTATGAACCGGGCATTCATTGGAGTCAAATTCAAATGCAAGCTGGATTAAATCCTTATCGACATGTGCCAATGTATGATATCATCAAACAAAGTCACATGCACGACAAAGAAGCAGCCTTTATTTATGAAATGATTCCTGAATTAAAAAACATTCCTGTTCCAGATGTATTTGCACCTTGGACAATAAAACATAATCCATATATAGCGCCAGTCATAGATTTAGAGACACAATTTGAAAAAAGTAAGAAGCTATTATACGACAGAAAAAAACAAAAGAAAAAGATACCAGATTTATTTGGAGAAAACATATGATTACGTTTAGAAAAGCTCAAAAAGAGGATATTAAACTTATCCTTCAATTCATAATAAAGCTTGCGAAATATGAAAAAATGCTAGACGAAGTGATTGCGACTGAAGACATCTTATTAGAGTCTATCTTTATAGAGAAACGAGCCAATGTCTATTTTTTGAAAAAAGATGATAAAGAAATAGGATTCGCAGTTACCTATCATCAATTTTCAACGTTTGTTGGAAAATCAGGATTATTTTTAGAAGACATCTTTATTGATGAAGAGGAAAGACATCAAGGATATGGGACCTTATTTTTTAAATTTTTAGTGTCTCAAGCATTAGAAATGAAATGTGCACGCTTTGAATGGAATTGTCTCGACTGGAATCAACCATCGATAGATTTTTATGTATCTTTAGGTGCAAAACCTTTAGATGATTGGACAACATTTCGCATGATCACATCTGATATGCAGTCATTTTTAAATAACAAAAAAAGTGTATAATTAAATTGAGGTAACTTATGGAATTATTAGAAATTTTAGAATTGCGATTCAAGAAACATCCACATAGACATTTAAATATAGCGTTTAAAGACATTGAACCAAAACTTAAGCAGAATATAGACATCATTCAACGCATGGAAGATACGGGTGGTGAACCTGACGTTGTCTTACTTGATGAGACGCTTTATGTCATGGATATGGCAAAAGAATCACCTAAGTTGCGTGGAAGTTTATGTTATGACAAACAAGCAAGACTTGAAAGAAAAAAATTTCCACCTGCATCATCAGCAATGGAAGAAGTCAATAAGATTGGTATTCAAATGTTAGATGAAACCATGTATAAAAAACTTCAAGATATAGAAGATTTGGATTTAAAAACATCTTCTTGGATTGCAACGGATGAAGCCTTGAGATCACTAGGAGGTGCATTATTTGGAGATAAACGTTATCAACGTACATTCATTTATCATAATGGGGCGGATTCTTATTATGGTGCAAGAGGATTTAGAGGGTATCTTAAACTTTAGGAGTTCATATGAAACATTTTTTTAAAGAATTTAAAGCCTTTATCTCGAAAGGAAATGCACTCGATCTTGCCATTGGTCTTGTATTAGGGACTGCTTTTAATAATATTGTTAATAGTCTCGTCAATGATATGATTTTGCCTTTGTTTAGTCTTATCGGTGGAAGAAGTATGAGTGCTTGGTTTTTCGTTTTAAGAGGTACACAAACATATAATGAAACATTAGGGACGTATGTATTTTCAGAAGATGCAATCGTTTTATATTATGGTCAGTTTTTAAACTCAATATTAGATTTTTTCATTATTGGTTTATCGATATTTCTTACACTTAAAATATTAAAAAAGATGGATCATGCTTTAGTTGAAATTAAAGACAAAATTCATCCAAAAAAAAGAGATAAAAAAAATGAAAACATTTGATCCAGAAAAACTTCATCCTAGAGCTTTTTATTCACTTTTTTCAGGTATCATGGCACCGAGACTTATCGCTTGGGTTTCATCATTAAATGATGATAAAAGTGTCAATATTGCTCCGTACAGTTTTTTTTCAGGTGCAAACACACGTCCACCAATGGTTGTTTTATCTATTGGCAGTATTCAAGGAATTAAAAAAGATACTGCACGTAATATTCTTAGACAAAAAGAATGCATCATTCATATGACGGATGAATCAATGATCAAAAAAATGAATGTATCTGCAAAAAAACTTCAACAAAATGAGAGTGAAGCAGAAGCCTTTAATATTGAACTTATACCTTCGATTAAGGTTGAAACACCAAGTATTAAAGATACCATTTTTCAAATGGAATGTATCTTGCATCAGCACATTTCATTACCTCAAAATGATATGTTCATATTAGAGGTTAAACATCTTTCCATTGATGAAAAATATTTAAAAAATGGTCAAATTGACGTTGAAGCATATCATCCTCTCACTCGATTGATGGGAAACTACTATGCAACGCATTATGATATAAAAAAAATGCGTCACCCGGATTTGGACACATTCGATGAATCCTAAACAAGGAGTCATTATTTTAATGTTTTTAAATAGTCAATTGCACCTGGAAGAAGCGGTGTGGATTTTTTCGTTTCATTAGAAACATGAACGATGACACACGTTGAATAACCACATAACACATCATGTTGATAAATTGCTTGTTCAAAAGTGATTGAGCTTTTACCAATTCTTAATACATTGGCATATAGATCTACTTGACCAGGCCAGTGAATCTCAGAAAGAAAATCAATCGACATGTTTGCAATAACAAAGGATGTCTCTTCATTATGTAAAGGTCTATCAGGATGGTATAGGATTTCTGTGCGAGAGGATTCTAAAAATCTTGCAAACATGGCATTATTGACGTGTCCTTGTTTATCTGTATCACCATATCTAACTTTATCAAAAGTATAATGTTTAAAATCATCTTTTTTAAATGTATATGTTGGTTTTTGTGAATTCATGGGTTCTTACTCACTTTCTAAGTAGTGTCTCCAACTCTTTGATATACTTATTATATAAAAAATCATATATAAATGTCTAAAAGAGGACTTATGAAAATACTTGTCACAGGTACATCAGGTACCATTGGAAAAAAGCTCATAGAAGTTATTCAAAAAAGAAAACATCAACCTTTTTCATTAGATAGAAATTCAGTCGATATTTCAGATGAACAAAGTGTCCATCAATATTTAGATGAAATCCATCCTGATGCCATCATGCATTTAGCGAAATCAGATGAAACGATGACAAAACATTTGCTTACATGGTCAAAAAAACACCAGGCAAAATTTGTGTTCACATCCAGTTATAAAGTATTTAGTGGGAAACAAGTAGAAGCACCTTATCAAGTGTATGATCGACCAGATGGCACAGATGATTTTGCTTTAGGCAAAATCATACAAGAAGATTTATGCTTTGATGTGTATCCTGATAGTTATGTCGTTAGACTTGCATGGCAAATAGGTGATGAACCAGGTGGATATAACATGTTATCTTTTGTAAAAGAACAAATGAAACAACGAGGTGTGATGTCTGCATCAAAAGGGTTATATTTGTCATTGATGTTTTTGGAGGATACATGTCATGCGCTCATTGATCTTGTAGAAAGTTACATGCCAGGCATGTATCACTTAAATCAAAATGATGGTTTTAGTTTTTATGATGTCATTCATTTTATGAAACATCATCGAGGACAAGATTGGATTGAACTTGATGATCAAAAGAAATTTAGTAAAAATGATATGATGGAAAACTCGAAGGTTAAAGTTAAAATGTTTTCAGAACTTGGTATGACACATTTTGAATAAAGCTAGCAGGGCTAGCTTTTTTTATGATATCATTTGAAAGTTGTTTACTTAATCAAGTAAAATAAAGATATATCATAAAAGGAGTTTGCATTGAAAAAAATATTGAGTCTTATCGTGTATGCTTTATTATTGATGACTCTTATGTCATGTGCAAGTGATCAAAATGTTGTGGTAATTTACACAGAGAGACATTATGATACAGATCAAATACTTTTTGATCAATTTACTGAAGAAACGGGAATAAAACTTAATGTTGTTCGTGCCAGTGCAGATGAACTTGTTGCAAGATTAATAACTGAAGGTGAAAATACACCGGCAGATGTGTTGATTTTTTCAGATGCTGGACGCTTGTATCGCGCAATGAATGCATCTTTGTTGCAGCCCTTTGAAGATCAGGCGATGAAAAGTCAAGTTGATGAAGGACTTTACGATAAGAAATATTATTGGTATGGACTTACTATGCGAGCACGTGTCATTATGTATGCAAAAGATCGCATTGATCCATCATTATTGTCAACATATGAAAATCTAGCAGATCTAATGTGGAAAAATCAAATTGTTGTTAGAACAAGTTCTAATTTATATAATATTTCGTGGATTGCATCGATGTTGATGACACAAGGAGATCTGATTACACAATCCTTTTTGAATGGTTTTGTTTCAAATTTTTACCGAGAACCTGCTGGAAATGATCGTGATCAAGCAAAACTTGTTGCATCAAATGTTGGTGCGAACCTTGCCATCATGAATACGTATTACATGGGGTTGTTATTGAATTCAGATGATGAAAGTGAACGTGCTGTTGGAGAGTCTCTCGGCGTGTTTTTTCCGAATCAAGGTAACAATGCTTCAGGTGCACATATCAATTTAAGTGCTGGTGGTATCGTCACACATGCAAATAATGTGGAAGGCGCAAAACAATTATTACGTTTTTTAACGAGTGATCGTGCTCAAACACATTTCACAAATGTTAATTATGAGTATCCCGTGAATCCAAACACAACTTGGCATCCACTTCTTGTAGAGTGGGGAACATTTAAACGACAGTCGATTGATTTATCTGATTTAGGATTTTATCACGAACGTGCTTTTGAAATGATGATAGGGGCGAATTGGACATAAAAACAACAATAAAAAACCAAAAACCATTTTTTAAATCTTCGGTCATCATCACATTTGTATTGATGATGCCTTTTGTAATTGCTATAAGTATGTTTTTTGGTGATGCACCAAAATGGTCATTTATTGTCTCAAATTTACTAACGACTTATGTTACAAACACAATGACTTTAGTCTTAAGTGTCAGTGTGATTAGTATGATGATTGGCTTATATGCAGCATATATGATTGAAACAACGTCATTTAAAGGAAAAAAGATATTGTCATTATTACTTTACTTACCTTTAGCGATTCCTGCATATGTATTAAGTTATATTTACGTTGATACACTTTCTTACAGTGGTAGACTTCATCAAATACTATTAAGTTTAGGATTAGATTTTAGTGATATTGTGTTTTCGATGCCGATGGCAATATTTATACTCAGTTTATCTTTATTTCCTTATGCATATTTATCATTTAAAGTGTATTTCAAAACAAGAAACACACATCATTCTGATGTTGCAAGATTACTTAACATTCCTTTTTTAAAACGTTTAACACGTATTCATATTCCATTAATGTTGCCAACATTTATGTCAGCATTACTTTTTATTACATTTGAAACGATCAATGACTATGGTGTCACGAAATATTTAAATATCAAAACACTCACTGTTGGAATGTTTGATAGTTGGTTTCAAATGAATGATTTAACATCTAGTTTTTATTTAGCATCCATATATGTAGGGTTACTTTTGTTAGTGTCTACAATATATTTGTTTATATTTAAACGATCAATCATCGATTCACCAAAATCTAATGTGACATCGTATATAAAGAAACTAACGTTAAAAGAGACAATGTTATATACAACGCCACTATGGTTGATATGTATATTCAGTCTTTTCATTCCAATGGTAGAACTTATTTTAAATAGTGTGCAATCAGTTAACTTAGCATCCATATTGTCTACTGGACAGGCATTGATTCAAACGCTTATGATGACGTTCATTTCCAGTACAGCCATTATATTTTTTGCATTGATGATAAAAAACATACAAAGACTGATGCATCATAAAAAAGGGATGTCTATATTTAAGTTGCCACTTGTTGGATATGCTTTTCCAGGAGTGATGGTCGCATTAATATATTATTATTTTTATACTCGTCTTGATCAATTATTAGATCCACTGTATCAAATCTTACTTCAAAGAGGATTAATCATATCATTAAGTAGTTTAGTTTTGATGATTGCCTATGTGTTTAAGTATTTTGCTGTTGGATATAAACAAATTTCAACGACGTATGATATTATAGGAACGCAACATACGCTTGCTGCCTATACGTTAAAAAAAAGTAAATTAAAAACACTTGTATTCATCGATATGCCAATGATCAAAAAAGGACTATTTGCTGGATTTATATTAAGCTTTATTGATATTATAAAAGAGTTACCGATGACATTATTGCTTAGACCTTTTAATGTACAGACGCTCTCAACTTTAATTTTTACATCCATCAATAATGAAGATATTTCTAAGGCATCTTTTGCAAGTGTGTTACTTATCATTTTAACAAGTGTGCTGATCATTTTACTACAAAGTTTTGGAAGGAAAAATAATGTTTCTTAATATAGAAAAATTATCTTTTTCATATGGACATCACGGGGTCATCAAAGACCTCTCTTTAAGTTTAAATATCGGAGATATTCTTGCAATTCAAGGACCTTCAGGTTCTGGAAAAACAACATTATTTAAATTAATTTCAGGACTAGAAATACCTCATGAAGGTGCGATTCATATTGATTCCAATTGTGTTGTTTCTATTGATGGTCATTGTATTCGGCCAGAAAAAAGACATGTAGGATTTATTTTTCAAGATTATGCACTTTTTCCGCACATGACCGTATTTCAAAATATTGCATTTGGTTGTGTCAAGATGCCAAAACCATTACTAAAACCTTATGTCATGTCTTTATTAAGAGAGATTGAATTAGAAGCATATAAAGATGCTTATCCTCATACACTTTCAGGTGGTCAAATGCAACGTGTTGCGATTGCTCGAGCTCTTGCAAGTCGTCCAAAAGTGTTATTGATGGATGAACCATTTTCGAATTTAGATGAATCACTAAAAGATGTGCTTATACCAAGTTTAAAAACACTATTCAACAAACATCAACTTACCGTAATTATCGCCACTCATCATCAACGTGATATAGACTTATTGGCATCTAAAGTCTTATATTTAGAAAATGGCTCTCTCGTTGACAAAAAAGGTTGACTTTGTTATAATGAATTGGATTTATGGAGGATATTATGATTTGGGTTGATTTTATCGCATTGATCGCTGTTATTTTACTTATTGGAGCAGTGATGTTACAACAATCTTCAGATGATATTTCAAGTGCATTTAGTGGTGAAAAATCTGACTTATTTAAAGAAAGAAAAACGCGTGGTTTAGAATTATTTTTAACGCGTGGTACGATTATTTTAACAGTGATTGTTGTAGTTTCAGTATTATTATCAAATAACTTAAGATAATTTATGCAAAGGTATTTTATACCTAAAGGCACATCATCACTTTCAAAAAGTGATCAGCATCATATCAAACATGTGATGCGCATGAAAAGCCATGATCACGTTATCATTTGTAATGAAGCATGTTATATTTCTGAGGTGATCATTGCAGATGAGGTCACCTATAAATATATTAAAGTATTACCTAAAATTCATAAAAGACACGTCGTGCTTGTTCAAGGTTTACCAAAACATCCTAAAGTAGAAACAACGATCAAATATGCCACAATGGCAGGTGTAGATAAAATCATTTTACTACCGATGAAGTATTCGATTGTCAAAGAATTACCAAGTGATCAAAAACAATTAAGATATCAGATGATTGCAAAAGAAGCTGCAGAATTATCACACCGAGATGATATTCCAGAAATAAATTTTGTTTCTAAATTAGATGAAATAAAACTTTTAGATAAAACCTATTTGTTTGATGAATTAAGTGAACAAATAATTAAAGATGATACCAGTGATCCAGTCATGATTATTATTGGACCTGAAGGTGGTATCCATCAAGATGAAAGAGATTACTTAAACTCAAAAGGCGCTTTAAGCACCTCATTAGGACCGCTCATATATTCAAGTGAAATTGCAGGGGTTCTAGCCATACAAACATTAATGACATTTTTATGACATCAAAACTTAGCGAGAAGGGAGGGTTGAGCATGGCAAAAACAGTCGTTAGAGAAAACGAATCAATTGAAGATGCACTCAAGCGTTTCAAAAGAGATGTATCTAAATCAGGTACCCTCGCGGAGGCTCGCAAAAGAGAATTTTACATTAAACCAAGTGTGGATCGTAAAATGAAACAGCGTGCAAACGCTAAGAAAAATGCAAAGAAAAAATCATATTAAGCACATGTTGCCATGTGCTTTTTTGTTCTTTAAATATGATATAATATCATCATGAAAGTAGGGGTTTAATGACACTTAAAAGACAAATAGATCACGTCGATGCAATTTCTAAACTTGTCGGTAATCACGATCGTAATTTAAAAGTTTTTAAACAGTACATGAATGTTACTGTTTCCCTTCAAGGAAAACATATTGTTTGTGATGCTGACGAACATCAAAAAGATCTGTTAGAGACGATATTTAACATCCTTATTGATCTTGCAGAGCATCAATTTTCACTTGCAGAGCGTGATGTGATGTATGTTATTAAAAGTGTTGAACGCAATCAAGCGGATGATTTGTTGTCTTTATATAAAAATAGAAAACCAATTTATACGAATTATGTAGGAAAACAAATTTTAGCAAAAACCTTTCATCAACAAGATTATATTGATGCTATTTCAAAAAATGATTTGACATTTGGTGTCGGTCCAGCCGGCACTGGAAAAACATTTTTAGGTGTCACGATGGCACTTCAAGCATTGAAGATGAATCAAGTGAAAAAAATTATTTTAACAAGACCTGTTGTTGAAGCTGGAGAGAATCTAGGATTTTTGCCCGGAGATTTAAAAGAAAAAATAGATCCGTATTTAATCCCGCTTTATGATGCCTTATATGATATGTTAGGTATACAACAAACCAATACATTGATAGAAAGACAGATTATTGAAATTGCCCCACTTGCTTTTATGAGAGGACGTACATTAGAGCGTGCCTTTGTTATATTAGATGAAGCTCAAAATACAACAGTGTCTCAAATGAAAATGTTTTTGACACGATTAGGGTTTTCATCAAAAATGTTAATTACAGGGGATCCGAGTCAAACAGATCTTCCTAAAGGAGTGTCATCAGGACTTCATGATGCCTTATCAAAATTAAAAGGTGTCAAAGATATTAACATTGTTCAATTTGATCATATCGATGTCATTAGACATCCACTTGTTCAGCGTATTTTAGAAAGATATGAACAGTCATGATCATTAATGTATACAATCAAACCAGTGATGATATTGTGATATATGAAAAAGTTTTAAATCATGTGTTTTCTATGATTGTAGAGGAAAAAGCAATCAATATTATTATGATAAATAATCAACATATGCATGAGATGAATCTTCAATACCGAGGTTTAGATAAGCCGACCGATGTATTAAGTTTCCCTTATGAAGAAGCATTTATTGATGTTTTAGGAGATATTTTTATCAATCTTGATTATATGAAACAACAAGCGTTTGAATATGGTCATAGTGAAGCAAGAGAAATTGCGTTTTTAGCAGTTCATGGGTATTTACACGTGAAAGGTTATGATCATCATAAGATTGAAGAAGAAAAAGAAATGTTTGAAAAACAAGAAGCAATATTAAAACAAGCAGGATTGGAGCGAAACCATGATTGAAGAAGCAAAAAAAGCAAGATTAAAAGCGTATGTTCCCTATTCAAATTACCCTGTGGGTGCCGCCATATTATTAAAAGATGGTCCCATTATTCATGGTGCAAACATTGAAAATGCATCCTTTGGGTTATCAAATTGTGCTGAGAGAAGTGCATTATTTAGTTTACTTAGCCAAGGATATAAAAAAGAAGATATCGTATCCATGACGGTGGTTGCGGATCATAATAAGCCTGTATCTCCTTGTGGTGCATGCAGACAAGTCATGTTTGAATTACTTCCAGATAATTGTGAAATTACACTTGCGAATCTTTCAGGAGAAACAAAAGTCATGACAAAAGAAACACTTTTACCGTATGGGTTTAAGTTTGAAGATACGCTAAATACATGACACATAAATTTGCTTTTGTAGGTATTGCTGGAAAACCTAATGTTGGAAAATCAACATTAATTAACGCGTTGATAGGTGAGAAAATTGCCATCACGAGTGAAAAAGCCCAAACAACGCGTCATCGAATATTGGGTGTGAAGACCACACCTAATTTTCAACTTGTATTCGTAGATACACCAGGTATTCATGAATCTAAACATGTATTAAATCAAATGATTGTGAAACAAGCCAATCAAGCATTACTCGATGTTGATGTCATGCTTTGGGTTGTGGATAGAAAAAAACAGCCATATGATGACAAGTTGTATAAAACGTTTAAAACCCTAAATATTCCAATTATATTGGTCATCAATAAAATTGATCAGTTAAGTAATAAATCAGATATTGATGCCATGATTATGTCTTATTTAACATTAGGAGATTTTGATGCAGTGATTCCAATATCTGCACTTAAAAAAACATATCTACAACATTTAGAGGCATCTATTTTAGAGCATGCATATGAAGAAGGACCGATGTTTCCTGAAGACTACACGTCTGATCAACAAGAACATCAAATTATCTCTGAATGGATTAGAGAAAAAATACTATCATTAACACAACAAGAAGTTCCCCATTCGGCAGCTGTTATTGTTGAATCTATTGAAGAAAATAAAAAACAAAAAACATTAGATATTCGTGCATTGATTATTGTTGAAAGAGATTCTCAAAAGAAAATATTAATTGGTAAACAAGGAGAAAAACTTAAGCAAATTGGGATGCTGGCAAGACAAGATTTAAATAAAACGTTTCATAGGAAAGTGCATCTTGAATTATGGATTAAAGTAAAAAAAGATTGGCGGAATAAAATGCAAGATGTGATGCGTTTTGGTTATGGAGTTACAAGTGATTGAGGGTATCACTTATAAAGTACTACCGTATTTAGAATCCAATCGGTTAGTCTATCTATATACTTCTTTGGGTAAAGTCACTTTGCATGCAAGAGGTGCTCAAAAAATGACGTCTGATTTACGCATTGCATCTCAGTATTTCAATTACATACAAGCAGATGTAGACGTAAAAGAAGGACTCGTTCCTGTTTCAAAATTATCCATTATGAATGATTTTCAAACAATTAAAGCATCATTTGATACCATGACACATGTCGCTTTTATACTTGAAGTCATAGACAAATGTATTGATTCAAATGATCCACATACATTGATTTTTCAAGAGCTATTAGAAGTGTTTCAACACAAAGATATAAGACAGCAAATATGTCGTTTTATGATTCGATTATTAAAGCATATTGGATATGACATACCTTTAAAAGCAGATGGACGAGAAGTGACAGGATTTAATATCGCACAAGCGACACTTACATATCAAGAAGACAGTTTGTTAAGTGATATCTCGATGGATATATTGATTTTACTCGTTCAACTTAAACATACAAATTATGATACAATATTAAAGATTTCAAATTTACAATTTCAAGAGTTAAAAAAATTTTTTATCGCGTACATAGAATATCATGTGCACGTTAAGATTAAAAATAGGTGAGAATATGGCAACATTAGAAGCATTAACGACATATGTTAAATCCACTGGATTCATTTATCAAGGAAGTGAAATCTATGGTGGTCTTGCGAATACATGGGATTATGGTCCACTTGGTAGTTTATTAAAAAACAATATAAAAAAAGCATGGATTCAACGCTTTCAAAGGGAATTCCCAGGAAATGTCTTACTAGATAGCGGTATACTATTAAACTCAAATGTGTGGAAAGCAAGTGGTCATATTGGTGGGTTTATTGACCCTTTAACAGAATGTGGAAGCTGTCATCAACGATTTCGTGTAGACAACATGATATCAGAACATGATAAAAATGTGAATCCTGATGGATGGACATTTGAACAAATGGATCAATTCATTAAAGATCATAAATTATCCTGTCCTAATTGTCAGAAACATGCGTTTATGCCAACCCGTGCATTTAACATGATGTTTCAAACGTATCAAGGTGTTGTTTTAGAACAAGCTAATCAAATTTATTTGAGACCTGAAACTGCACAAGGTATCTTTATTAACTTTAAAAATATTCAAAGAACAACGAGAAATAAACTTCCTTTTGGTGTATGCCAGGTAGGAAAAGCATTTAGAAATGAAATCACACCGGGTAATTTTGTGTTTAGAACCCGTGAATTTGAACAAATGGAAATGGAGTTTTTTGTTAAACCAGGCACTGAGTTAGAGTGGTTTGATTACTGGAAAAAAGCTTGTAAAGGCTTTTTGCTAGACTTAGGTATGAAGCCATTGAGTATCAAACTTAAAGATCATGAAAATGAAGCACTTGCACATTACTCAAATGCAACGACAGATATTTTATATCAATTTCCTTGGGGATTTGATGAATTATGGGGAATAGCTTCAAGAACGAATTTTGATTTAAAAGCTCATCAAGAACAGTCAAAAGAAAACCTTACTTATTTAGACCCAGAAACAAACGAAAGATACATACCATATGTTATAGAGCCATCTGTTGGTGTTGAAAGACTCGTATTAGCATTTCTCAATGAATCTCTACAAGAAGAAACGCTTGAAGATGGTGATATACGATCAGTATTAAAAATACATCCGATGTTATCACCTTATAAAGTTGCGGTATTACCATTAATAAAAAAATTACACAAAGGTGTTGCATTTGAATTGTATCAATCATTGTCAAAATCGTTTGATGTGACATATGATGATACTCAAAATATTGGTAAACGTTATCGTCGTCAAGATGCGATTGGGACGTATTTTTGTGTCACAGTAGATCATGATACTGAAACTGATCAATCTGTAACCATTCGGTATCGTGATACCATGAAACAAGAACGTGTAAAAATCAGTGAACTTGAACACTATATTCAACAGCATATAAAATTTTAGGAGTATCGATTGGAACAAGCATTACTTCAAAAAATCAATGATCAAACGAATATTGTTGATTTAGTAAGTGAATATGTAGAATTATCTAAAGCAGGTAAAAATTTAAAAGGCTTGTGTCCTTTTCATCAAGAAAAGACACCAAGCTTTTTTGTCTCACCCGAAAAAAATATCGCAAAATGTATGTCTTGTGGTACCGGTGGACAACCGATTACTTTTTATAAAGAAATTAAAGGTATTCCTTTTGTACAAGCAGCAAATGAACTCGCTGTTCGTGCAGGTATTACATTAGAAACAGCGAAAAAAGATCCGAATGATCTTATATATAAAATGTTTGAAGAAACGATGAAATTGTACCAATTTAGTTTATTAAAAACTGAAGATGGACATGTCGCACTTCAATACCTTAAAACACGTGGTGTTACAGAAGACACCATTCAGTCATATCAATTAGGGTATGCTCCAAAAAAATCAAACGTACTTTATCAACTCTTAAGAGATAAAGGGTATGATGTCTCAATGATGCTTGATTATGGATTAGTCAAACAAAATGATGAAGGGAAATACTTTGATTTATTTTTAGACAAAGTAATGTTTCCTATTCACAATGAAAAAGGTCAAATCGTTGGATTATCCGGCAGAACACTTAAAAAAGAAGATTCAGTTAAATACATTAATAGCCCTGAGTCGAAAGTATTTAAAAAAAGTCAATTATTGTATCATTTGCACGATGCGCTTCCTGCAATTAGAAAACATAAACGACTAATACTTACAGAAGGGTATATGGATGTGATTGCGATGGATCAAGCGGGTTTCAAAGAAACGGTTGCAACCATGGGTACATCACTCACGAAAGAGCATGTTCAAAGACTTACACAACTCACAGATCATATCATTATTGCATATGATGGTGATCAAGCTGGAAAACAAGCCACATTAAAAGCCATCAATGCTTTTAAAAAAACGAAAATAAAAGTTGATATTCTATCGCTTCCTGAGCAATTAGATCCAGATGAGTTTATAAAAAAACACGGTGAAAAATCACTAGAAGTACATATCGAAAAACACTTGAAAGATCCATATGATTATCGGTATGACACATATAAACAAGGTCGTGATCTAAAAAATAGCCATGATATGGTTGCGTTTAAAAATGATGTCATTAAAATGATTTCAGATGCAGATCCATCCATACAATCTCTTTATAAAGAAAGACTCGCCATCGAACTCAATATTGATGCGTCATTCATATCCATACAATCTGTTAAAAGAGAAAGTCCTGAACTCAAGAAAAAAATTACGAAAAAAGCGCTACCGAATCGATATTTCCTATCTGAAGTTGGATTGATTATTGCGATGATGCAACAAAAAAAATATGCGGTAAAAGCTTCAAATGAATTATCAAATAATCATTTTGCAGATTCCGTTATGGCATTATTACGATATCAAATTATTAAGTATTATGAAACTCATGAGACATTTGAGTTAGAAATATTTAAAAAACAGCTTAAAGATGAGCATTTACTTAAATTAGAGTCAAATGTGTTAAATGATTTAGATTATATCAAAAATCTTAAAAAAGATGATACAATGGTAGAAGATTATATTGCTTTTATCAAGCAATCAATCATGCAAAGACGTATTGCTAAATTAATCGAAAAAAGAAAAGAACATCCTGAAAATGCGATACTTTATGTTTCAGAACGTGATTCGCTCATTAAAAACATGAATGGAGATAACAATTCATAGATGAATATTAAAGAAATATTAAAAAAATTAACCAAAATTGCTGCAAAAGAAGGCTTCATTTCTCAAGAAGCAGTTTTAGAATATGCACCTTTAGATTCTGATTTATATTTTGAAATTGAGCGAGAATTACTCAATTTAAATATTGACATTATTGATGCAGAAGATGAAGAAACTGTAGAGGTTGACGTCAAATCCAGTAATGACGATGATGAAGACGATAAAGAGCTTGATGACGAACCAGATGAGATGTCTTTATCAGATTTAGATATCGAAGAGTCTGTTGATTTAGAAACCGATTTGGATACGATTGCACATTCAGTTAAAATTGATGACCCTGTACGTATGTACTTAAAAGAAATTGGTCAAATTCCTTTACTTAATATCGATGAAGAAAAGAAATATGCCGTGATGGTTGCTGAAGGTCAAATTGCTAAAGAGCAACTTGATTTAGAAGTCAATTGCGATGTCACATATTCAGATGAAGACAAGCAACGACTTAATGATGCCATTGACAAAGCGCAGTATGCAAAAAACAAACTTGTTGAAGCAAACTATCGACTCGTTGTTTCTATTGCAAAAAAATACACCAATAGGGGATTGTTATTTCTTGATTTGATTCAAGAAGGTAACATGGGACTCATGCGTGCCGTAGATAAATTTAATCACGAAAAAGGATTTAAATTTTCTACTTATGCTACTTGGTGGATTCGTCAAGCAATCACTAGAGCCGTTGCCGATCAAGCAAGAACGATTCGTATTCCTGTTCACATGGTTGAGACCATTAATAAAATGATTCGTATTCAAAGACAACTTGTTCAAGAATTAGGAAGAGAACCAAGTGTCGAAGAAATTGCGGATAAAATGGGTATCACACCTGAGAAAGTTCAAAACATTCAACGTATCGCAAAAGAACCGATATCTTTGGAAGCACATGTAGGTGAAGAAGAAGATTCTTCTTTAGGTGATTTTATTAGTGATCCAAATGCACTCACACCACATGAATACATGTTAAAAGAAATGGTGAATCAAACCTTAGATGAAGTTTTAGAAACTCTTACGGATAGGGAAGAAAAAGTCTTACGTTTAAGATATGGTTTATTCGATGGAAAAAACCATACACTTGAAGAAGTTGGACGTGAGTTTGGTGTTACAAGAGAACGTATTCGACAAATTGAAGCAAAAGCTTTGCGTAAATTAAGAAGTCCTTCAAGACAAAATAAATTACGTGAATTTTATTATGGCAAGAAATAAACGTATTGATAGTATTGTTGAAGCACTTGAGGGATACCATACCGCATTAGATATTGGTACGGACCATGGCTATGTATTAAAACATGCACTGGATCACCACTACATTAAGAAAGGTATCGCCAGTGATTTAAGAAAACAACCTCTAGGAAAAGCGAAAAATTTACTAAAAAACTATCCGGTTGATTTTTATTTATCGGATGGTTTTTTATCTATAGATCAACCATTTGATGTCGTTGTCATTGCAGGTATGGGTAGCCATACGACGATTGAAATTATGAAACAACGATTAGACACGCAAGCAGACTTTATTTTGATGCCTCATGATCATTTATACGAAATAAGAACATTTTTATGTGAACATGGATTTGTGATAGATTATGAGAAAATCATTGAAGATAGGCATTTTTATACCCTATTCAAAGTGTTTAGGGGTACAATGACTTTGTCTGAAAAAGAAATTTATACCGGATATCATGTCATTATTGATGATACATATAAAAAATATATTAAAAAAATGATTGCACATTATCAAGAATTAGTGTTAAAAACACGCTTAGAAAAACAAGCGCACTTTAAAAAAATAGAAGAGTATTTTATGGAGGTATTACATGATAACTATGAATAAATTACAATTTATTGATCGATTGCTTCAAATTTTCAGATGAAGAGGTATTTATAATCATTCACTTGATGAAGATTAAAAAATAACAAATTATCTGATATTGCCTTTCAACTAATAGTAACTTTACCAGCAGTCACTCGTAAGTATAAATGATGAAGAAGAGAGCAACGCTGAAAGCTAAAGCCGCATTTTATGCAAGGCCTCTCGAAACAAGACCCATGGACATGGCGAAGCTGAAAGAAAGACAGACTTTAAGAGCCGAACACATCGCGGGGCAAGCCGCCATGCACAAGAAAAACGAAAGAGAACGAATCGCCACGATGCTGAACCAAAACATCACACCCCAACTACGGGCTACGCTACTCAACAGTAAGAGTAT